>JAKAFQ010000020.1 GCA_021817875.1 Pseudomonadota bacterium | reverse complement strand
GCCGCTTGGTTGTAGATCTGGTCGAAACACACGCCCATGAAGTCGATGAACATCAGTTCCGCGACCGGCCGCAGGCCGCAGGTTGCCGCGCCGACCGCGGCGCCGATGTATGCGCTCTCGGATATCGGCGTATCCAGCAGCTGCTTGCCGTGCTTCGCATACAGGCCCTTGGTGACACCCAGCACTCCGCCCCACGCGTCCTGTTCGCCGTCTCCGCCGGCTCCCCCGACGACGTCTTCGCCCATGACAATGACGGTCGGATCCTGCGCCATCGCTTGATCCAACGCCTCATTGACGGCCGTTTTCATGCTAATTTTTCGCGCCATGAGAAGTTCCTCTTGAGATTTCGCTCTGTTCGGTAGCTGTCAGTAGGATACGTACACGTCGGTCGTAAGGTCCTTCGCGCCAGGCAGCGGCGCGGCCTTGGCTTCCTCCACCGCCGACTGGATCAGCTCCCGCACTTCGCGATCAATCGCATGCAGCTCGTTTTCCGTGATCACCCCTGCGCCCACGACCTGCTTGCTGAATTTCTTGATGCAGTCCTGGTTGGCGCGGATGTCGTCGAGTTCCCCAGGCGCGCGATACGTCTGGGCGTCGCCCTCGAAGTGACCGTAGAAGCGCACCATTTTGCACTCGAGCAGCGCCGGACCACCACCCTCGCGGGCGCGCTTGATCAACTCGCCCGCCGCTTCGTAGATGGCAAAGAAATCGGTGCCGTCGACCGTGATGCCCGGCAGGCCGAAGCCCGCGGCCCGGTCGACGTAGCTGTCCGCTGCAGTCGCGTAATTGCGCGAAGTCGCCTCGGCGTAGCCGTTGTTCTCCACCACGAAGACGATCGGCAGATTCCAGACCGCCGCAAGGTTCAGACTCTCGAGGAACGTGCCCTGGTTCGATCCACCGTCGCCGACGAAACTGATCGCCACATTGCGTTTACCGAGCTGCTTCGCCGCAAGCGCCGCGCCGCACGCGAGCGGCGCCCCGGCCCCGACGATCCCATTGGCGCCCATCATGCCCTTGCTGAGGTCCGCGATGTGCATCGAGCCGCCCTTGCCGTTGCAGGTGCCACCGATGCGCCCGTAGATCTCCTTCATCATGCCGATCACGTCGACGCCCTTGGCGATGCAATGGCCGTGACCGCGATGCGTGCTGGCGATCCGATCTTCCTCGTTCAGATGCCACATGATCGCCGCAGCCGATGCCTCCTCGCCGGCATACAGATGCACGAAGCCGGGGATGTCGCCCCGACTGAACTCGACATGCAGCCGCTCTTCGAACTCGCGGATGGTCAGCATCCGCCGATAACACTTGAGCAGATCGGCGCGTGACAGCGGAAATGGGTTTTGTCCAGTCATACTTGAATGCTCCGTTCGTTGCAACAGTTAAAATCTAGTGCACGAAGAGACCGTGACGAGCCGCGGCGCTCATGACACGTTCCACGTCGACGGTGAGAAACGCCCCTTCTCGAAGCGTCACCTGAACTTCGTCTTCTCTGTCGAAGATCATCTCGCGCTCACCGTCCAGGGCGATGACTCCCGCGTCCGCTGCCACCGGATAATTGATGTCCCTGGTCATCGTCGCCCAGCGTGCGATTCCGAAGACGGACACCAGACCCGGGGCGATCGGCGCCTGCAGGTGCATCCGGCATTCCTGTTCGTTCTGACCGAGATACACCATCAGCCCACCCGCATCCGTCCGTCCAACGGGGTGCAGCAGACCACCGATGGCGGACAGCCCGATCGCCCACGGCTCGGCGAAGGTCAGATAGGCGACCTTGATGCTCTGCGGCTGCCACAGCGCTTTGGCGCCGACAAACCGCTCCGTGGCGACGACGGCATCGACGATGGCGATGTCGCGCCGCTCAGTGCTGATCTGCACTTCCAGGAGCTTGTTTCTGCGCAGTGCCTGACGGTCATTCAGCCGCCCGACCGCGTACGCGCCGACCGCGAGGGCCGTCACGGTCGGCTCGCGCATCTCGGGAAAGGCGTTATTGGTGCCGGTCGATATGCCGGCAATGGGGACTTTCGGCAGCCCGTGCCGCACGCCGTCGTGGAGCTCCCGCACCACGGCGCGATGAGTGCCATCGCCCCCGAGCACGATGATGGCACGCACGCCGCGCGTCTGCAGGGCACGGGCCGCGAGAAACGTATCGGTCACGGTCGATGTGACCGGCATGTCGATGAATTCGACCACCGGGAATCTGCACTCCCCACCCTGCTGACGGCCCATGGCGCGTATCAGCATCCCGGCGAGGCCTGAGTTGTCCGGCATCATCAGCACGCGAGGCACGCCCAGGGTGCGCAGCGTCGAGAGCAGCCGCAGGACGATGCTGACTCGCTCCGATGTCTGCAAATTACTTGCGTTTGTGACGATCCGGCGGATATCCCGCGCGGACATTGGATTCGCAATGATTCCGACGCAGCAGTTCTGAACATTCGCTTCGCACGACATGCCGGGGGCTTTTGCAATATGCATGCCACGCGGATGAGCCCTGCATTGCGATTACGCCGGCTGCGCGCACCCGCTCCGATGCGGAGCAGCCGCCGGGCCAGGGCACTCGCGAAACGTGCCGTCCCGCACTGCGGACCGCAACGGATTCGCGCTCCAGCAACGCTGCGGCCGCGGCCGAGCGAGCGCGGGCTCGAGCCTCACGTCGAATGAGACTCCACGGCGCGGGCTCAACTGCGAGCCAGATCATCAGTCGCACTGCGCGCCGATCCCGGCGATCGGCTCCGCGAGCACCCGCCGCGCCCCTGACGAATGCGACGCGCGGCATCTCGGCCCGCCCCTGCGACACTTGTCGCAGTCACGGATGCCTCATCTGCGACGGATCGCGTCGCAGGCCACGGTCGCAGCGCAGGCTGCGCGCCCCTCACGGTCCCTCGGCGCCACAAGATCCGCTGGCACATCGATCAGGCGGCATCCATGGATCAGGGCATGCTTCAGCGCCTCGGAAAATGCGCTGAAGCGCTGGATTTGGAGCAAGGTGCGCGGGTACGCGCCCACGCCGATCGTGCGCAGGCGGCCGATGCACAAGATCCTACGGAGTCCGAGCTTGAGCCTGTTTGAGAGCACTTCGCTCGATGAGCTGCTTGTACTCGGCGTGCCGGGCGCGCGACGCTCGGTCGCGCCAACCGGCTGATTTTCTTCAAATAACGCCGGGACGGTAGAGGTTGGTACAGGTGGGTGAAAGATGATGTAGAATGTCTGAATCAAGATTCGGGTCGGCACGTCCCGTGCCCGGGAAGAACCGATACCGAACTGCGCGAATCTGCAATCGTGAAGCGTTAGGGGCCCGCGTTCATGCCAATATCCCTTGCATCTCAACATATTCAGGCCGTGATCGCCGCCACGACGCATTCGTCGGGAAATCACTCGACGGAAGACGCAGCGTCCCGCGCCACAGCCAGCGTCATCGAACGCTCCTGGCGCAGGTGCGTGGTCGATTACGGACTCGACCCGGCGCAACCACAGCCGGCGCGCATCATCGAGTCCGTGAAATTGCGCGAGCACCAGGAGCGCGCAGAGCAGTTCATGCGCGTCGCGCGCGGCGGCCTCGAGCAACTCTACAAGCGCATCGCACCGCTCGGCTACGTGGTACTCCTCACCGACTCAGGCGGGGTGACGGTCGACTATATCGGGAACGACGTCTGGGACCGGGAGCTGAAGCGTTCGGGGCTGTACCTGGGCTCCGACTGGAACGAAGAGCACGTCGGCACCTGCGCGGTCGGCACCTGCATCGTCGAGCGTGCGCCGCTCACCTGCCATCACGAGGAGCACTTCGACGCGACCCATATCGGCCTGACCTGCTCCGCGGCGCCGCTGTTCAATCCCCTGGGGGATTTCATGGGCATCCTGGATGTGTCCGCCCTCACTTCCCCGCAGAGCCGCGACAGTCAGCATCTTGCGCGCCACATGACCGTGATGTTCGCGCAGATGATCGAAGATGCCAATTTCGTCCGGCACTTCAACGACCAGTGGATCCTGCGGCTCGGCAAGGACTGGACGCTCGTCGATGTCACCGGCGAGTACATGCTGGCCTTTGACAGCGACGGAATCGTCCGCGGCGCGAACAGCAAGGCCCGGCTCGAACTGAAGCCGGTCGCCAACGAGACCGATTCGCTCATTGGCCGGCCGCTGACGGACATCTTCAGAACCTCGATGGATGGCATCTGGCGCCTTGCGCGAGCCGTCGCCACGACCGAGCGCACCGCGCTCACCACGGCCCGTCACGAACTTCTCTACGCCATGGCCATTCCGCCCCGCCAGCGGATGAAGATCGCCCGTGCGCCCGGCGTGGAGCCGCCGCCGGCATCTCTCAACGGGCGGGCGTTCCCGGCGCTCGATCGCCTGGCTGGCAGCGACAAGCAAATGGAACGGCTCATCGCCCAGGCGAAGCGCCTGGTCGACAAGCGCGTCAACATCCTGCTGCACGGGGAGACGGGTACCGGCAAGGAAATGGTCGCCCGCGCGCTGCACGACTCGAGCGAGCGGCACCACAAGCCGTTCGTCGCGGTCAATTGCGCGGCCATCCCGGATGCATTGATCGAGAGCGAGCTGTTCGGCTATTCACCGGGAAGCTTCACCGGCGCGCGCAGCAAGGGACGACCCGGACTGATCATGCAATCGAATGGAGGAACCCTGTTCCTCGACGAAATCGGCGACATGCCGCTGCACCTGCAGACACGACTGCTGCGCGTGATTGCCGAACGGGAAGTGACCCCGCTCGGCGAAGACAAACCGGTATCCGTCGACCTGACCATCATCGCCGCGTCCCATCGCGACATCCGGCGGCTGATCGCCGATAACGCGTTTCGCGAGGATCTTTACTACCGCCTGTGCGGCGCGACGCTGCACCTGCCGCCGCTGCGTGCGCGCACCGACAAGGAATATCTCATCGGCCGCATCCTGGAACAGGAGTGCGGGCGCACGGGTCAGGATGTCGCGGTGTCCGAGAACGCCATGTCGTGCCTGCTGCGATACAACTGGCCGGGCAACATCCGCGAGCTGCGCAACGTTATCTGCTTCGCCGTGGCGATCTGCGAAGACAGCACGATACTCGCTGCGGATCTACCGCCTGAACTGCATGGCGCAGGCACGCGTGAAGGCGACAAACCCAGCGGCCGCAGCGCACCACCGGACCGCGTCACGCCGGCCGAGGTCGCCATGCCCGAGGCCGAACGGCTGATCGCGGTGCTGCGCCGCCACCATTGGAACATCACGGAAGTGGCCCGCGATCTCGGGGTGTGTCGCGCGACGGTCTACCGCCAGATGAAACGCATGAACATCGTGCCGCCGACGCACCAGTAGGTGCGCGGCGTGGTCGATCAGGGTTTACACACGGCATTGCATACGTCGAAGCAGCGGTTCTTGGTGCGCCCGGTGTAGATCCGGCAGCGGTTGAAGCACACCCCGAAGCACTGGTCACCCTTCGACAGGATCGCCGGGTTGATCGGCGCCGGTGTGGAGCCCGTGGCCGGCTGACCGCCGCGCACCGTGGCGATTTTCTGCGTCGGCGCAGGTTGCGCACTCGCAGGGTGCGCGTTCGCGGGCTGCGTCGTGCTCGCCGGCGTCAGCGGGGCCGATTGTGGCGCCGAAGCAAGCTGCGTGGCACTCCCCGCAGCCGATCCGCCGCAGTGCAGGTCCCGCATGCGCACCCTGATTTCGTCGATCTTCGTCTGAAGGTGGGAGCGGTCCTGACGCGCATCGAACGGGGATTCGGCCATTTCCACAGCCATCACCCGCTTCAAGCGTGCCTTCTGGCGCTGAAGGTCGGTCGCGAGAGCCTGGCAGTTGGCGCTCATGGCGTGAGCATGCCCGCTGCCCGGCAGAAAACGCCAGCCGGACAACCTGCCGCCTGCACCGGAATCCGCGCAGGAGGACAGCAGCAGCACCGCGGCGAGCGCGCCGACAAAACCCATTTTCATCAATTTCTCCTTGAGCCTGTTTCTGGCCGGCACCAGCCTGCCATTTCACCTGAAAACGACGCCAGGCCGGACCTTGGCGATCCAAGATCCGTGCCATCTCCCATCGGACAGGTGACGGCAACTCGTGACGATAGTACCAGCGCACCATGGGCAAAACCACGAGGCTTCCCGCGCAGCGCCGCTCGAGCTTCCCTGGCATGAGACTTGCTTAGTCCGATGCGATGAGGCACGACGCAACGACGACGGCCTGGCGTTGTGCGGTTCAGTAGTCCGAATGTTCGCGAGCACATGAACTCGAGGCGATTACCACCGACCCGCGAAGCAACGAACACCGATCGGATGCGCGCGATCCCTCCGGCGCGGATGGTGCTGAGAAGCCTCCGGACAGAGCGGTGCGCACCGCGCGGGCGAACGGCCGGACGGGACACCACCTGCGACGGCAGTCAGTCCCGTGGCCAGCAACCTCTACCCCCGCAACGAAGGCGTCCGTCGAGCCGACCGCGAACCGTCCGTGACCCCGGCCCGCGACGGGGAAAAGACACGGCTGGCCGATGTGCGCACGGCAAAGCCTAACGTGCCGCCGCATCCGTAACCTCGATCAAGCTTGTACACGTGGAGAAATCATGATGAGTGAAATTAGAGATGCCGCGGCCACTGCGGAGCTCAATGGTGATGTCGCGGTCATCGCCGCACATTGGCGGGAGGAGAGCTACGTCCAACCACCGACAAGTTTCATCACGCAGGCCTACGCGAACGATCGAAGCATTCTTGATCGCTTCGCCGAGCGGAATTTCCCGGAATGCTTCCGGGAATACGGCGATATGCTTGAGTGGTATCAGCCCTGGCACACGACACTCGACGATTCCAATCCGCCGTTCTTCAGGTGGTTCGTCGGCGGCAAGCTGAACGCCAGCTACAACTGCATCGACCGCCACCTCGTCAGGCATCGCAACAAGGCAGCCTTTTATTTCGTGCCGGAGCCGGAAGACGAGCCCATCGTCGTTCTCACTTACCAGCAGCTTTATCGGCGCGTCAACGAGGTGGCCGCGATGCTGCGCGATTTCTGCGGACTGAAGCGCGGCGACCGAGTGACTCTGCACCTGCCGATGACCCTCGAGCTGCCGATCACCATGCTCGCCTGCGCCCGTCTCGGCGTGATTCATTCACAGGTGTTCAGCGGCTTTTCCGCCTCGGCTTGCGCCCACCGCATCGTCGACTCGGGCAGCCGGGTACTGATCACCATGGACGCGTACTATCGCGGCGGCAAGCTGCTCGACCACAAGAAGAAGGCTGATCCGACGGTCGAGGAGGCCCAGAAGGCCGGCGCCGGCCTCGAGAAGGTCCTGGTCTGGAGACGCCACGCCGGCCGCTATTCCAGCGAAACGCCGATGGTCGAGAACCGCGATTTCTTCGTCGATGAGATCCTGGCCAACTATCGGCGCAAGGAAGTGCCGCCGGAAATGATGGACGCCAACGACACGTTGTTCCTGATGTACACCTCGGGCACGACGGGCAAGCCCAAGGCGGCGCAGCACTCGACCGGCGGTTACCTCGCCTACGTCTCCGGCACCGCGAAATACGTCGAGGACATCCACCCCGAGGACGTCTACTGGTGCATGGCGGACATCGGCTGGATCACCGGGCATTCATACATCGTTTATGGGCCACTGGCGCTGGCGGCGACCTCGGTGATCTACGAGGGCGTACCGACGTTTCCGGATGCCGGCCGGTTGTGGCGCATCGCCGAGGAACTCGGCGTCAACATCTTCCACACCTCCCCGACCACCATCCGCGCGCTGCGCCGCGAGGGCGCGGACATACCCGCGCAGTACAATTTCCGCTTCAAGCACATGACCACCGTGGGCGAGCCCATCGAACCGGAGTCATGGCGGTGGTACTGGCGGGTGATCGGCAAAGAGCAGGCGGTGGTCGTCGACACCTGGTGGCAGACCGAGACCGGCGGTCAGCTGTGCTCGACGCTGCCGGGCATCCATCTGATGAAGCCCGGCGCCAACGGTCCCGGACTTCCCGGGATCTACCCGACCGTCTACGACGACAACGGTCACGAGATCGCCGCCGGCAGCCACGTCGCCGGCAACATCTGCATTCGCAACCCCTGGCCCGGTCGCATGCTCACCATCTGGCGCGATGACGATCGCTTCGTACGGACCTACTATTCACGCTACTCGAAACCGCAGAGCAAGAACTGGCGGGACTGGCCGTACTTCGCCGGCGATGGCGCTCTTCGCGCGGAAGACGGCTACATCCGCATCCTCGGACGCATCGACGACGTCATCAACGTGGCGGGCCACCGACTGGGCACCAAGGAGCTCGAGGCCGCCTGCATGACCGTTCCGGAAGTCGCCGAGGCCGCGGTCGTGGCGGTCCCGGACGAAATCAAGGGGGCGCTGCCGGAAGTGTACGTCTCTCTGCAGCCAAACGTGACCGCGACTGATGCGGTCCGGGAGAAAATCGCCACGGCGATTCTCGAGCAGATCGGCGCCATCGCGCGTCCGCGCTGCATCTGGATGGTGCCGGATCTGCCGAAGACCCGTTCGGGCAAGATCATGCGCCGGGTGCTCGCTTCGATCTCCGCCGGACACGACGTCGGCGACGTGACGACGTTGGCCAATCCCGAAGTCGTCGACGACCTGCGCAACCTGGTGCAGAGCCAGGCTGCCAAGACCGCCTGACCTCTGACACGCGCCAGCGGCGCGCACGGACGCGCGCCGCTGGCGCGGCTGCCACCCCGACCGTGCGTAGGCGAGCGCGAGGCGGCCGCGGCTGTCATGTCACTTCATGATTTTCATGATTCCCGGGCCGACGAGCCTCCCGTAAGATGGCGGCGCACACACTGCAGAGGTTTTTGGCAATCATCATGAAGACACTCTCCGGGTCCCGGGCGGCGCCCGGCGCCGCCGTGGCGGCGCTCACCCTGGCCTGCTGCGCGCTGAGCGCGCCGGCCCGCGCGGCCGATCCGGCCGCGCTCTCCGACATCGTGATCACCGCGACGCGGATCGCGACTCCCGCGTTCGATGTGCCGGCCACCATCGTCAGCCTGTCGGGCGCGCGGCTGCGCGCCGATACGCCCGGGGTGAGCTTCGCCGATGGGGCGCAGGGCGTGCCCGGACTGCTGGCGCGCAACCAGTACAACTATGCCCAGGACCAGCAGATCTCCATCCGCGGCATCGGCGCCGGATCGGCGTTCGGCGTACGCGGCGTGCGCATCTACCAGGACGGCATCCCGCAGAGCGGCCCGGGCGGTCAGGGTCAGATCTCGCAGTTCAATCTCGGCTCGGCGTCCCGCGTGGAAGTGCTCGAGGGACCGTTCTCGGCGCTCTACGGCAACTCCTCCGGCGGCGTGATCCAGCTGTTCACCGCCCGCGGCACCGCTCCGGGCAACGTGCGCGCGGACATCGGTTTCGGCAGCTTCGGCGCCGTGCGCGCCGGCATCGATGCCGAGGATGCGGTCGGCCGACTCGACTACAACCTCGACTTCACGCATTTCTCCTGGCGGGGCTTCCGCCCCCATCAGAGCGCCCGCAGCGAGTCCTTCAACGGCAAGGTCGACTACACCTTCCGCCGCCACGACAGGCTGACGCTCATCGCCAACGTGCTGTCGCGGCCGGACTCGAACGATGCGCAGGGCCTGACCGCGGCGCAATTCGCCGCCAATCCCGATCAGACCTCGGCGGCGGCGCTCGCGTTCAACACCCGCAAGACCCTGCAGCAGCAGCTCGGCGGCCTGATCTACCGTCTCGGCCTCACCGCGCATCAATCCCTGCGGCTGATGGGCTACTACGGCCATCGCACCGTGCTGCAGTTTCTCTCCATCCCGATCGGCCCACAGAAGGCCCCGACCAGCGCCGGCGGGGTGATCGCGCTCGATCGGGGCTTCGGCGGCGGCAACGTCCGCTGGAGCTGGCAGGGCCGGCTCGCCGGAGACCGGTTCTCCTGGGTGAACGGCCTGAGCTTCAACAAGGAAAACGAGCGGCGCCGGGGTTACGACAATTTCAGTTTCGCCGGCGGCGCTTTGAGCCTGGGCGTGCGGGGGCCGCTGCGCGAGAGCGAGGACAACGTCGACTGGAATTTCGACGAGTACAGCCAGGCGAGCTGGAATTTCGCGCCGCGCTGGACGCTCACCGCCGGCGTGCGCCACAGCGAGGTGCGCTTCGTCACCGTGGACAATCTGATCACGGCGGCCACCGGCAACAACAGCGGCGCGGTGACCTACACGGCCACCTCCCCGGTGGCCGGGCTGCTCTATGCCATGCGCCCCTGGCTTCACTGGTACGCCTCGTTCGGCCAGGGTTTCCAGACACCGATCAGCTCGGAACTCGCGTATACCCCGGACGGCCAGCCGGGGCTCAACCTCGGGCTGCGGCCGGCGCGCAGCAACAACGGCGAGATCGGCGCCAAATTCCACATCGGCCGCAGGCTCTCGGGCGGGTTCGCCGCCTTCCTGACTCACACCAACGATGAGATCGTCGTGGTGACCAATTTCGGCGGCCGCTCCACCTACCAGAATGCCGGACGGACCCGCCGCAGCGGCGCCCAGGCCTCGCTCGATTATCGCTTCGCACCGCTGTGGCGGCTGCAGCTCGCCTACACCTATGTCGATGCGGTCTTCATCGATGCGTACCGCACCTGCACCGCGGCGCCGTGCTTCACTCCCACGGTGCGCGTGGCGGCCGGCAACCGCCTGCCCGGCGTTGCGCGCAACGACGGCTATGCGCGCCTCAGCTGGGGGGACGTGCGCGGCTGGCACGCGAGCCTGAGCGGACAGTACATGGGCGCCATCCCGGTCGACGCGCTCAACAGTGCGTTCGCGGCCGCTTACCCGGTCTTCAACCTGAGCGGCGGCTATCGCGCCGAGCTCGGCGGGCATCGCCTCGATCTGTTCCTGAGGCTCGACAACCTGCTCGACCGCCACTACGTGGGCGCGGTCATCGTCGACCAGGCCAATCGCGCCTTTTTCGAGCCGGCCCCGGGCTTTAACGTATTCGCGGGCTTCACGGCCAGCCTGCGTTGAGCGTTGCTCCGTTTCGCCACAACCGCCGCGGCGCAGACGCGTTGCGCCGCGGAACAGGCCGGCTCACGCGTCGCCGGCACGCTTCGCCGGGAGTATGCTTGGCCGCGTGTGCAGCTGTCCGCAGAGACGTCCGCCGCCGCGACATTCCCGCGTTTGCCGATGGCATGACGCTTGCATCAGATCGGTCCACTGAGATTCAACTGCGAGGTCACTTCGATGTCCATCAATCCGAGCTCCCACGGTCGCGTGAAAGTCCAGCTGAAGAAGCAATACGGCAACTACATCGGCGGAAAGTGGCTCCCGCCCGTCCGCGGCGAGTATTTCACCAATCTCACGCCGGTCACGGGCGCTGCCCTGTGCGAGGTGCCGCGCTCCACGGCGGAGGACATCGAGCTCGCGCTCGATGCCGCCCATGCCGCCAAGGCGGGCTGGGGCCAGGCCTCGCCGGCCGAGCGCGCCGGCGTGCTCAACCGGATCGCCGATCGGATGCAGGAGAAGCTCGAATACCTCGCAACGGTCGAGACCTGGGATAACGGCAAGCCGATCCGCGAGACCCTGGCGGCCGACCTGCCGCTCGCCATCGATCACTTCCGCTACTTCGCCGGCTGCATCCGTGCCCAGGAAGGCACCGTGTGCGAGATCGATCACGACACCGTCGCCTACCACTTCCACGAGCCGCTCGGCGTCGTGGGTCAGATCATCCCGTGGAACTTCCCGCTGCTGATGGCGACCTGGAAGCTCGCCCCGGCGCTCGCGGCCGGCAACTGCGTGGTGCTGAAGCCGGCCGAGCAGACCCCGCTGTCGATCCTGGTGTGGCTCGAGGTGGTCGGAGATCTGCTGCCCCCGGGCGTGCTGAACGTGGTCAACGGCTTCGGAGTGGAAGCCGGCAAGCCGCTCGCCTCGAACAAGCGCATCGCCAAGGTCGCCTTCACCGGGGAGACGACCACGGGACGGCTGATCATGCAGTACGCCGCGCAGAACCTCATTCCCGTGACGCTCGAGCTCGGCGGCAAGTCGCCCAATGTGTTCTTCGCCGACGTGTGCGCCGAGGACGATGCGTTCTTCGACAAGGCGCTCGAGGGCTTCGCGATGTTCGCGCTCAACCAGGGCGAGGTGTGCACCTGTCCGTCGCGCGCGCTCATCCAGGAGTCGGTCTACGAGCGCTTCATGGAGCGCGCGGTCAAGCGTGTCGCGAAGATCAAGCAGGGCGACCCGCTCGATCCGACCACCATGATCGGCGCCCAGGCCTCGCAGGAGCAGCTCGAAAAGATCCTCTCCTACCTCGACCTCGGCAAGCAGGAAGGCGCCGAGTGTCTCACCGGCGGCGCGCGCAATCGCCTGGGCGGGGAGCTCAAGGACGGCTATTACATCCAGCCCACCGTGTTCAAGGGCCACAACAAGATGCGCATCTTCCAGGAGGAGATCTTCGGCCCGGTCGTCTCGGTCACCACCTTCAAGGACATGGACCACGCGCTCGAGATCGCCAACGACACGCTCTATGGCCTCGGCGCCGGCGTCTGGTCGCGCGATGCCAACACCTGTTACCGCATGGGCCGGGGCATCCAGGCGGGCCGCGTCTGGACCAACTGCTACCACGCCTATCCGGCGCACGCGGCGTTCGGCGGCTACAAGCACTCGGGCATCGGCCGTGAGACTCACAAGATGATGCTCGAGCACTATCAGCAGACCAAGAACATGCTGGTGAGCTACTCGCCCAAGGCGCTTGGTTTCTTCTAGCATGGTCGGCACGCCACTGCCGGCACCGCCGGGCAGGCCCCGGCTCGAGCGGCGGGGTTTGCCCGGCGGCCGCGGCCGCGCGTGTCGCAGGCCCCGGCACGACGGACGGTGCACGGCATTCGGGAAACACCGGATCGAGGGAACGATCCGGGCCGGGGCGCGCTGATGGACGTCAGCCGCGTCAGCGCCACGGAGGCGGCCCTGAAGTTGATCGACCAGCTCGTGGCGCGACACGGCCCGCTCATGTTCCACCAGTCCGGGGGATGCTGCGATGGCAGCGCCCCGATGTGCTACCCGCGCGGCGAGCTGCTGGTCGGGGAGCAGGACGTGTTTCTCGGGGAGATCGGCGGTCAGCCGTTCTACATGGGCGCGGCGCAGTTCGAGTACTGGCGGCACACCCATCTCATCATCGACGTCGTGCCCGGCCGCGGCGGCATGTTCTCGCTCGAAGGTCCGCTCGGCGTGCGGTTCCTGACCCGCTCGCGCCTGTTCACCGACGAGGAAGAGGCGAACCTGCCCCCGCTCGGTCGCGGTCCGGCTGAGGCGCGCGCCGTCTGAGGCCTGCGGCCGGGCGCCCGGCGCCTTCGGGGACCGCAGGCGCGTTACACTCCAGGATCATGTCCTGGCCCACCCTCGTGTTCATCGGCGTGATCGCCGCCGGCCTGGCGGTGCAGTCCTGGCTGTGCGCCCGGCAGATCCGCGCCGTGCGGGCACACCGGGAGCGCGTGCCCGAGCCGTTCGCCGCGCAGGTCTCGGCCGAGGAGCACCGCAAGGCCGCCGACTACACCGGCGCGACGGTGGCGCTGGCGCGCATCGGGGCCTGGGTCGATGCCGCGCTCACACTCGCCCTCACGGTCGGCGGGGGCCTCGCGGCCCTCGATGCGCTGTGGCACCGCTCAGGCTGGCACGAGCCCTGGCGGGGCGCGGCCGTGATCGGCACGGTGGCCGCGCTCGCCGCGCTCGTCGGTCTGCCGCTGTCGCTGTGGCGGACCTTCGTGCTCGAAGCGCGTTTCGGCTTCAACCGCACGACCCCGAAGACCTTTCTCGCCGACCTCGCCAAGAGCACCGCGCTCGCGGTGCTGCTCGGAGCGCCCCTGGTGCTCGCCTCGCTGTGGCTGATGGCCCGCGGGGGCCGCGGCTGGTGGCTGTGGGCCTTCGCCTGTTGGCTCGGCGTGACGCTGCTGCTGACCTGGGCCTGGCCGGCGTTGATCGCGCCGCTGTTCAACCGGTTCTCGCCGCTGCAGGATGCGGCGCTGAAAGCGCGCATCGAGACGCTGCTCGCGCGCTGCGGCTTCCGCTCGAGCGGCGTATTCGTCATCGACGGCTCGCGCCGCTCCACCCACGGTAACGCGTACTTCAGCGGCATCGGCCGCAACAAGCGCATCGTGTTTTTCGATACCCTGCTCGGGACGCTCGGGCCCGGGGAGATCGAGGCGGTGCTCGCGCACGAGCTCGGACACTTCCGCCTCAGGCACGTCCGCTCGCGCCTGCTGCTGTCGATCGGCGGGATGTTCGCCGGCTTCGCGCTGCTCGGCTGGCTGGCCGCCGAGCCGCGTTTCTATCAGGCGCTCGGCGTGCCCCGGCCGTCGGCGCACGCGGCGCTGCTGCTGTTCGCGCTCGCCGCGCCGGCGGTGCTGTTTTTCATCACGCCGCTCGCCTCACTCGCCTCGCGCCGCCAGGAGTTCGAGGCCGACCGCTTCGCGGCCCGCCACGCCGACCCGCGCGACCTGGCGTCGGCGCTCGTCAAGCTCTATCGCAGCAACGCCAGCACGCTCACCCCCGACCGGCTGTACGCCGCCTTTCATTATTCTCATCCGCCGGCGCTGCAACGGATCGGGAAACTCACTCGAAGGGATGTCTGAGCACGATGGTCTGATCGCGCTCCGCCCCGGTGGAGATGATGTCGATCGGCACGGCGACCAGCGCCTCGAGACGCTCGAGGTAACTGCGCGCGTTCGCCGGCAGATCCGCATAATCGGTGATTCCAACCGTGGATTCGCGCCAGCCCGGCAGCTCCTCGTACACCGGCTCGACGCCCGCGAAGCCCTCCAGGCTGAGCGGCGGCTCCGCGACCACCTGCGCGCCGATGCGGTAGCCGACGCAGACCCGGATGAGGTCGAGGCCATCGAGCACATCGAGCTTGGTGATGCACAGGCCCGAGACGCTGGAATGGATGATCGAGCGCCTGAGCGCCACCGAGTCGAACCAGCCGCAGCGGCGCGGCCGCCCGGTGACCGAGCCGAACTCGTGCCCGACGCGCGACAGGTGCTCGCCGTAGCCGTCGAACAGCTCCGTGGGAAACGGACCCGCGCCGACACGCGTGGTGTAGGCCTTGACGATGCCCAGCACGTGATCGAAGACCCGCGGGCCGATGCCCGAGCCGGTGCCCGCGTAACCCGCGGTCGTGTTGGAAGAGGTCACGTAGGGATAGGTGCCGAGGTCCACGTCGAGCATCGCGCCCTGGGCTCCCTCGAACAGCGCGTTGGCGCCCTCGCGGCGCAGTCTGTCCAGCGCGGGGGTCACATCCGTGACCAGAGGCGCGATGGTTTCGGCGTAGGCGAGCTGCTCATCGAGGGTCTTCTGGAAGTCGACCGGGCTCTGGCGGAAATAGTGCTGCAGCACGAAGTTGTGGAAATCGAGCACTTCGCCGAGTTTGGCCGCGAATCGATCGCGCTGGAACAGGTCGGCCACCCGCACCGCCCGGCGCGCCACCTTGTCCTCGTAGGCCGGGCCGATGCCCCGGCCGGTGGTGCCGATCGCGTTGGCGCCGCGGGCCCGCTCGCGCGCCTGGTCGAGCTGGATGTGCGAGGGCAGGATCAGCGGACACAGCGGCGAGAGGCTCAGCCGCTCGAAGACCGGCACGCCCTGCTCGATGAGCATGCGGCTCTCCTTCAGCAGCGCCTCGAGCGACAGCACCACGCCGTTGCCGATGAAGCAGCGCACGCCCTCGCGCAGGATCCCCGAGGGGATGAGCGACAGGATGGTCTTGCGGCCGCCGATGACCAGCGTGTGGCCGGCATTGTGTCCACCCTGGAAGCGCACCACCGCGGCGGCACGCTCGGTGAGCAGGTCGACGACCTTGCCCTTGCCCTCATCGCCCCACTGCGTGCCGATCACCACCACGAATCTGCCCACTTCGGTTGCGCTCCTCAAGTCAGGATGTCTTCGATTTCAGGTTCAGGTGTGCGCCACCGCGCCTCGAGAATCTCCACCCCCGGGGTGCGCGCCAGCGCAACCACCTCCTCGTCCGGCAGTTCCACCGCGAGCTCGATCGAGCCGTCCTCCGCGGAGCGCTCTTCGCGCACCACCTTGGCCGCGTACAGCCGCGAGCGCAACGCGCCGGCGCCCGGCGGCAGACGCACCCTGGCGCTGCGCGCCAGCCGGGAGAGCCGCTCGGCGATCGCCCCGCGCAGCAGCTCGAGCCCCTGTTGCCTCGCCGCCGAGAGCCACACGGCGCTCACCGCGCCCTCGGGACCGCGCTCGACGCCGGGTGCGCGCCCGAGCCGGTCGATCTTGTTGTAGACCAGGATCTGCGGAATCGCCTGCGCGCCGATCTGCGCCAGCACCTCGTTGACCTGGGCGATGTGCTCGTCGCGGCGCGGATCGCTCGCATCGACCACGTGCAGCAGCAGCGTCGCCTCGCGAGCCTCGGTGAGCGTCGATTGAAACGCGGCCACCAGTTCGTGCGGCAGCTCCCGGATGAACCCGACGGTGTCGGCCACCACCACCAGCGTGCCGCCCGGCAGCGTCACGCGGCGCACGGTTGGGTCCAGCGTCGCGAACAGCTGGTCCGCAACGTAGGCGTCCGCGCCCGTCAAGGCACGAAACAGCGTCGATTTGCCGGCGTTGGTGTAGCCGACCAGGGCGAGCGATGGCACGGGAATCTCCGCGCGCGTGTGCCGTCCGGTCTCGCGCTGTTGACGGATCTTCGCCAGGCGCCGCGTGAGCAGGCGCACCCGCTGGGCGATCAGGCGTCGATCGGTCTCGAGTTGCGTCTCGCCCGGTCCGCGCAGGCCGATACCGCCCTTCTGGCGCTCGAGGTGGCTCCAGCCGCGCACCAGACGGCTGCCGATGTGACGCAGCTGCGCGAGCTCCACTTCGAGCTTGCCCTCGAAGCTGCGCGCCCGCTGGGCGAAGATATCGAGGATCAGGCCGTTTCGGTCGAGCACCCGCCGTCCGGTGAGCTGCTCGAGGTTGCGCTCCTGGCTCGGCGAGAGCGCGTGATCGACCAGGATCAGGTCGGCCGCGGCCGCCTCGGCCGCCGAGCGCAGCTCCTCGGCCTTGCCGCTGCCGACGAAATAGCGCGCATCCGGCCGCTCGCGCCGGCCGGTCACCGTGGCAACGGGCTCGGCTCCCGCCGAGACGGCGAGCTGCTGGAATTCCTGCAGATCCTCCGGATCGACCTGGGCCCCGAGCCCGATGCGCACGAGCAGCGCGCGCTCACCTGAACGCGGGCGCTCGAACACCTGGCGCTTCCCGGCAAAGCCGCATCAAGACACGCGTCACTCGGCCGACGACTCCCCGGCGCTCTCCTCGTCGGTGGGCAGACGCACGTTGCGAGCGGGCACGACCGTGGAAATGGCGTGCTTGTAGACCATCTGGCTGACGCTGTTCTTCAGGAGCACGACGAACTGGTCGAACGAATCGATCTGACCCTGCAGTTTGATGCCGTTGACGAGGTAGATGGAAACGGGCACCCGTTCCTTGCGCAAAGCGTTCAGGAAAGGATCTTGGAGCGACTGGCCTTTGGCCATCGGATTCTCCTTGTTCTCATGACTTGTAGTTGTTCGGGGCCGGGATTGCGCTCCGGCATCCCTATGGGGGTCTTCCAGGCATCCGCCTCCGCGGCGGGCAACAGCGATAGCAACCCGGGCATTTTAACACGCGGTCCGAATCAAAGACCAAGCTCGCGCAATTCCCGCTGCGCGTCGCGATTCCACGACAGCTCATCCGTCTCGGGATCGAGACACCGGAACACGTTTTCGGACCGTATCCAGGTGAGCTGGCGCTTGGCGAGCTGCCGGGTGGCGGCGATGCCCCGCTCGATCGCTTCGTTTAGAGGGCACTGTCCCTCCAGATGCGCCCAGAGCTGGCGGTAGCCGACCGCCCGGATCGATGCGTGGTGCGCGGACAGATCGCCCCGGGCGTGCAGGCCCCTGACTTCCCCCAGAAAGCCGGCATCCATCATGGCCTGGAAACGTGCCGCGAGGCGCCGGTGCAGGGCGGCGCGCTCGCGCGGCACCAAGGTCCAGGCC
>JAKAFQ010000438.1 GCA_021817875.1 Pseudomonadota bacterium | reverse complement strand
CGTCGTCCGCAATGTCCAACCGGGAGATCAATTCACCGCGGTCGGGGACCTTGGGCGTTGCACTTCGGAAAGTTCCAGGCGCGCGGCGATATCCCTGTGCGGATACGCTGCGCCGCTCGTTCTCTGCCACACTACTGGCAGCCGCGCAGCTGATCCGCGTCGACGCCCCCGCAGTTGAAATACGCCATACCGTCAAGGTGTGATGCCCGGTCGCGTACCTCCAGCGGTCCTGCCGGACCGCCTGATTGGCACCCGCAAGCAATCGCTTGGCACGTGATACCAAGCGGTCGTGCATGGCGGCAGCACAAGATCTGCCGTCCTCGGGATCAGCACGGCGTGGACATGGGGACATTTCCGCGCTGATGTCGGCCGCGGAATGTCGGCGCAGCGGGACAGAAAGCCCATGAGTCAAGATTCGTTCCGGAGCGCGAGTGTGACATGGCCCGAATACCTCGCCGCGGCGGCCCGGACTCGCGAAGCGCCACGGCTCGGCGCCGCAGAGCTGTCGGAGGCAGCCCCCTGCTCATCGAGCACGTCAACCGGCCAGTCGGTGAGCTGATTGGTCTGGACACCGGACTCGGGGCGTGCGGTGCTCGCGGCCGTGTCCTCAAGTCAGGGATCCCGGTGGCACAAAAGGCAGCGGCTCCTCGCGGGTGCGAGAGCCGATCGCACGGTGGGCGGAACCGCAGCGGCAGTTTCGGGCGGGGGCAGGAGCGGAATGACCGATGTGCACGCCGGAACGGTAACACACCGATCAGGTGTGCCGTCCTACGCTTGACGCTGAGGCAGCGGTGATGGGCGGCTTGATTTTCAGTTACGCGCTGGGCTACCTCTCGATGGCGGTATTCCCGCTGTGGATCGGCGGGGTGGCGAGCCATTACGGACTCTCGCTCGGTACCGCGGGGTTGATCAGTTCTGCGGAGATCGGCGCGGTGGCGCTGACCGCGTTCTTGCTGCCGGCCATCATGCAGCAAGTCAATCTACGCAGACTGTCGCTGCTGTCTAACCTGGGACTCGTGGTTCTCAATGTCATATCGATTCATCCGGGATCGATTTACGCGCTGCTTCTGTGCCGCGTCCTCGTGGGCGTATGCGACGGTGCGATTCTTGCAATCGCCACTGCGCTCGCCGGGCGTACCGATGATCCACATAAGGCATTTGCCACCCTGCAAGTGGCGCAGGTGATCAGCGCCATGCTGTTTTATGCCGTCTCGGCTGAGCTGGTAACGCACTTTGGTGCGGTGGGTGTATTCGTCTATTACGCAGCATTTTCCGCGTTTTGTTTCGTGCCCTTGTGGCGTCTTCCGGAAAGACTCGCGCCGGCGGGCGCACTGGGGAGCTCCCGCGAGGAAACGCCAATCGTGCCTCTTTGGTACCTTGTGCCCGCCCTGGGCGGTCTGGTTGTGTTGGCGACGGCCTTCAATGGCACGATGGCAAGCATGGTGCCAATAGGCATTCGGGCCGGGTTGTCGGTGTCGACGATCAGTCTGGTTCTGTCCGTTAGCGGGCTGATGGGTCTGGCCGGAACCTTTGTGTCCGGCCGGCTGGGCAGCCAATGGGGTGCGATCACGCCGCTGGTCGCGGCCATTGTTCTGCTCGACGCCGCAGCGCTGGTCCTGGGTCGATCATTGAAACTTTCCGGATTCATCGTGGGGGCCAACCTGCTGATCTGCGGCCAGTTCTTTGTGGTGCCGTACCTCTTGGGGGATCTGGCGCGGCGCGATGCCAGCGGCAGTTCGGTGGCCCGGGGGCAGGCCTCGATTGCAATCGGCAGCACCGCCGGACCGGCAGCCGGAGGCTTCCTGTTGGGAGTGTACGGCGTCCGTGGCATGACGATGATTGCCGCAATCGTATTCGCGATTGCTGTCGCGCCATTCATTCTGACGACCACACGCGGGTTTCGTCGCGTCAGTTCGGGCGCGGCCGTGCCGTGATGGTCCGGTGAGCAGCCGACGAGGAACCATCGGAGCCGCGTCCCGGGCGCGAAAGCAATGAAAGGACGTATCTGCAGCAAACCGGTCCGGTCGGCGCCGAGGGGCTGCGGGGAGGCCGGCGCATGATTGCAATCGTCGCAATGACGGCGCGCGAACCTGCGGCAGCAATGGCACGTCGCGAACTCGCGTGCGTCGAGGTGATCGACGCCTTTCTCGATCAGATCGAGACTTGCAACCCCGGCGCCAACGCGATGGTTGGCCTGCGCGCCCGCGACGATCTGCGGGTTGAGGCGCGTGCAAAGGATCGGCAAGTCGCCGGCGGAGGCCCTCTCGGGGCGCTGGCAGGCCTGCCGCTCGCGCTGAAAGATCTGGTCGAAGCGATCGGAATTCGCACTACGACGGGCTCGCTCGTGCTGCGCGGCCACGTTCCGGTGAACGAAGGCATCATGGCCGAACGTGTTCGCATCTGGGCGTGCAGGGGTGATGGGAAGCGCACAACGCGCGCGAGATGGGCGGCAGCCAAAGCAGATGAGTCACGGCGCGATACGGTCGTGCCCAGCCTGTAGCCGATTGCCGACAGGCTGCATCAAAACGGGAGCGGGATGCCATAATCACCGCATGAGAAGCTCTTGCATCCGACTCTCGATGACGGCATGCGTGGCGCTGGCCGTCGGCGCCTGCTCGCTGCTGCGCCCGCCGCCGCGTCCGGCTCCGCCGCCACCACCTCCGAAAGTGGTGCATCCCGCACTGCCGCTTCCCGTGCAGACCGAGAAGTTCGTGCTTGCCCCGGGACAGGACGTCATCGGCACCGTTCAGATCGTGAAGGTCCTGAAGGGGCAGGTTCTGACCGACATCGGCCGGCGTTTCAACGTCGGCTACGACGAGATGAAGCGCGCCAATCCCGGCGTCAGTGTCTGGCTTCCTCCTGTGGGCACCCCGGTGGTGCTGCCGACGCAGTTCATCCTGCCGGACGCGCCGCACCGGGGTATCGTGGTCAATCTTGCGGCAATGCGGCTGTTTTACTTCCCGTCGCACAAGCCGGGCCAGCCGCAGATCGTCATCACTCATCCGGTCGGCATCGGCAGGCGCGGGTTCGTCACTCCCCAGGGGGTGACGCACGTCGTCTGGCACGAGAAACACCCGGTCTGGACCGTGCCGCGGTCGATTCTCACCGAGCATGCGAAGGAGGGCGCACCGCTGCCTGCAGTGGTCGGCCCGGGACCGGAAAACCCCCTGGGAAACTATGCGCTGCATCTGGGTTGGCCCGGCTACCTGATCCACGGCACCAACAAGCCGGTCAGCGTGGGCTGGCGGGTGAGCCACGGATGCATCCACCTGTTTCCGGAGGACATCAAACAGATCTTCTACCTGGTGCCGAACGGCACCGAGGTCCGTGTGGTCGATCAGCCGTACCTGTTCGGCTGGCACAACGGCAGGCTCTACATGGTGGCCTACGGGCCGTTGAAGGGCGACAGGCGGCCGTGGAAAAAGGATTGGCGCCGTCTGCTGCCGACTCTGCTCACCCGCGCCGATCGCCTGCGGTTGCGCAAACATCACCAGCAGATCGACTGGTCCCGGGTCGCGCGGCTCGTGGCCTCCCCGCGCGGCGTGGCCGTGCCCGTCTCGGGCAGAGACGGCGGAGGTCTCGCACAGGTGCTCGCCGCTGCGCCCCGGGTGCAGAACAGGCTCCCCGCCGGTTCCACCTGGAACGGCAAAACCGATCTGCCGCTCAGCAACGCGCAGTTCCGCAAGGCCTACGCCGGCACGATCACGCCGGCGCAGCAGAAGGCGCTCGCGGCCGTCGACGATCTTCCCCGGCCCGCCCCGGCTCACCGCTCCTCACGGTGTACGTCACATCAGTGCGCGCGCCAAAAGGGAATGCGGCGCGCCTCGGGCAAGACGGAACCCGCGCCGGCCGATCACCACGGAACCTGATCGGCGCCGGCACAGGCGGCTCTGCGCCCCGCGCCGCCGGTGCGTGTGCGGCTGTGGGGCGTACCGCCTGAGGGCGGCGGCCGCTGCCGCCGCGGGGTCGCGGCAGCGACGCATGCCTGGCGCGCGTGACCGTCGTCAGGCGAGGTCGATCGCCGCGCCGGGCGCGGACTCCAGGGTCTTGCCCAGGTCGTTCCTGCGGAAAAAGGACAACAGCGCGCACAGCAGCGAGACCCCGACCAGCGTCACCATGACCATGTGGAAACCTTCCATGAAGGCAGGCTTGCTGGCGAAGACCAGCGATTCGCGGTTCGCGTGCGGGGCTGTCGGGCCCGCGATGTGGGCGGTGCC
>JAKAFQ010000437.1 GCA_021817875.1 Pseudomonadota bacterium | reverse complement strand
CACCAGGGTGCTGCGGTACGGTACCCCGCCGTGCTCCCAGTCGAGCTCCTTCAGCGCTTGCTGCCCGAGCACGTGGTCCCAGTAGGAAAACCCCTCCGGGCTGTGCTTCCCCGCGCGCGAGGGCATCAGGCGATACGGCTGAAGATTGTCGAGGATCGTCGACTTGCCCGCGCCGTTCGGGCCGATGATCGCCACCTGGGCGGCATCGCCTGCAAGCGCATCGAGATCGAGAACGATCTCTTCGCGCCCGAACCCGGAACGAACGCCCTTGAAGCCCCTGAGCGTCAGCTTCTTCGGTGTCATGCAGTCTCCGAGATGACCGCGAGGCGCACCCGATGCGGGCGCGAGACCCGCGGGTGTTGAAGAGGCGCAGCATTGCGGAAAGCTTCCGCATCGCCGCGTCTTATGCGGCGGCGCCAAGGCCGCCGAAGTCGTTGCCGGAAGATTCCGGCCATGAAGGAAAACCAGCCGATCCGGGCGCCCGCGGGCGCCGTGTCGATACGGCGATGCTATCCCGCGGCTCGATTGGCGCAGGGACGAACAAGGGCAAAGTTGCGCCCGCTTTCGCGAACAACGTGCCGCTCTGGCATCCCCAACCGATCCGCGGACCGCTTCGCGATGACCTCCCCGCTTGCTGCGGGGCGGAGCACGTCAACTCTTCCCGACCCCCTCCAGTGTACTTAGCGCCTTTTGCACCCGCTCACGGAGCCTCGGAAGGTCGTTGCCGATCGTTTTCCAGACGATTTCCAGATCTACCTTGAAGTAGCCGTGCGACACTGCGTTACGCATCTGGTACGCAACCGCCAGAGGCAGTTCCGGGTGCTCTGCCGCGAACTCTGGGTAATGCGTCTCGATGTTGTGGCTCGCCTCGCCGATGATCTCGAAGTTGCGAACCACGGCGTCTTGGACCATCTCGTTCTCCAGAAACGCTGCTTCGCTCATGTCCTTGGTGTAGCGGTCGATGCGCTCGATCGCTTCGAGAATGTGCGCCAGGTAGTCGGGCAGGCGTTGCTTGTCCTGGTTCATACCGGCACTGCCTCGGCAAGTACCGTCGCTCGGACTCTCTCCGGCAGGGCCTTCGGAGTAAGCACGTCCACCGGCACCTTCAGGAGTTGCAGCAACTCGTGGCGGATCGCGCCGATGTCGAAGAGCGTGGTGTCCGAAGTCGGGTCGACGAGGAGGTCGAGGTCGCTCTCCTCGGTATCAGCGCCGTGAAGCACTGAGCCGAAGACGCGCGGATTGCACGCGTGGTGAGCTTGCACCACCCGGCGAATCGCCTCCCGGTGAACGGCTAGTGCAACCGATGGTTTCATGTCGATCTCCAGTGAGGATTTTAGCAGGCACAGGCCAATGCGAGCTTGTAGCTCGTTTGCCTGCTTGCGGAGCTCTTTGAAAGCGTGCCGCTTGGGCATTACGCAAGGCGAGGGCTTCGCGCCTTGCGCAAAGCCCACCGCGTGAGCAGTGGGCATGCTGTAGCGCGTCGCTCGGCGCGCCCTCTTAATGGGCCGTTAACGCGAACGGTTCCGGAGTTGCACCGCCGCGAGCAAATCGCTCGGTGTGCGCGGCGCCGCTTTCGCACGCGATGATCCGCGCGGCAATTTCCTCGGGATCACTTACTTGGACTTGCGCCAGGCGCTCACCCAACCCGACTTCGGACGTGTTGGTCGCTCGACACCAGAACTTGAGCTTGTCCACGTGCGACGTGGCGCCGTTCATGCCCTCAGCTCTCGCACGCACGATGGGTACAATGTGCGGCTCGAGCTTGACCTGGGCGGCCTCGCCGAGGATCGACGCAATCGCGTTGCGATCGACGGCGTTGCGGTGTTCCTCGTCCACGTTCCAGCGCACCCGTACGAACGCGCCAGCGCAGTCCTTGGCCGCCCGCTCGAGCTCCTCCGGCTCCGGTAGCCCCGTGAAGTCCAGGTGGATCATCCGCCTCGCCGGCGTCTCGGAAAACTCGAACGAGGCGCGCTCGGCTGCCACGTCCCACAGCAGGCACCCCTTCGGGTCGACCTCCCCGTAATGAAGCCGCCCGACTGAGCCCGGGTAGGCGACCCAGTGGCCATCGCGCTCCCAGGCTTGATGCTTGTGGATGTGGCCGAGCATGAACGCCGAGCACTGGGCCGAGAACAGAACGCCCGTCGTGAACTCGTGGTCGAGTCCCATCATTGGAACGCCGTGCTCGGTTTCGCATCCGCTCACCGTGCCGTGCGACACGCCGAGCGTCGGCATGCCGAGAGCCCGTGCTGCCTGGTTGATGACGCCGTAGCCCCGTAGGAGCCGCGCGAGGTGCTCTCCCAGCGCCTCGGCCGCCTCGGTCGCGCCCACGGCCGCGGCGATGGCCGCCTTGTTGGCCGAGGGCGCGCACGTGAAAAGCGCGTCGGCCGTCGCGATGGAGGCGAGTTCGGCCTCGGTCGCGCACCAACCCGGGAACACGTGCCAGCGATCAGCGTATAGCGCCACCTGGCAAAAGCGGTCTGCGACGAACACGGGATGGCGCCCGTCGACCAACCGAAAGATGTCGAGCGTGCCGGGCGGCTCGTGGGAGAAGGTGCCCTGCAGCATCAGCACCGGGCAGTGATCCGACAGTTGCCGCACGCGCCGCGCGAGCGCGATGAACGCCGGCGCGTGCACATCCAGCCGATGGTCGGTCGCATCGCCCGAGATCACCACTGCCTGGGCTCCCCACGAGAGCGCGGCGTCGATCGCCGCGGCAAAGCACCGATCAACCTCTTCGAGCGTCTCGTTTGCGTAGTGCAGGTCCGAGAACTGGGCGATTCTCACGCGACGCTCGCCCAGCCGATCATGCGCGAGCCAACGGGCTTGCCGCGCAGGAAGATCGTTTTGAAATTCGCGATCACGTGCTTGCCATTGCGGCCCTCGAGCGCGACCAGGCGCCCACCCGGGTAACGGCTACTCCCCACCTTCTTGAACGCGCCGCCCAAGAACCTGCCCGCCTCGGCGAGCTTGTTCACGTTGTGGCAGGGTTTGCGCGTGAGTCTGTTTGCCTTTTCCATGTCGTTCTCCTTGAGAAGTCGCGCGCGCAATCGCGTGGCTGGCGCATGTTTCGCCGGTGAGCCACAAACGCTGCTCGGCGCTGACCGATGTATTGGATGGATGAAGCGTCCATCCGGACGCCTCGGGGGCGACGGCCTGAGCCGTACGCTGATCGATGCCGGAAGACGCCGGCGGGTGAACTATCCTCAAGCGAGAAGCCTTGTCGAGACGTCCCATGAGCCGTCTGGAGAAACCCTCTGATCTTTCGCTTCGCCGCGCCGTAGCTATCGCCATACGCCATTGGGCTCGCTGCCATCGCCGTTAGCGCGAGCACTTCTCGGCTTGATGCGGTCGGAGTGCATCTAGGCTCCCGGTGCTGCCCGAGCCTGAAGGTCGGAAACAGCAGCGAGAGCCGGTCGATGCGAGATCGATGTGTGCGGAGCGCGAACTACACGCACCTGGTGCGGGGCGCCCGCCTTGCCCCTGAAAAAGGACGTTGCCCTTCAGTGAAAGGGCATCAGAGAAGTGCCCCGCTCTTATCGTACCTGCCGTTCTATTGGTTTCGTCCTGGAGGTTTCTTCCCGGGATGAGCGGACGGTCTGGTCCGCCTAGATCGATAGCGCGGGAACTGCGGCGGTTACGCGGTCCCGATGCGATCGGACGCCGCGCAGCGCCGGGAGAGGTAGAACGCAAAAAGCCGCACGTCATCGCTGAGCGTGCGGCTTTTCGCGAAGCCCATTCCGTTCGGCAAACTCCCACTGGGCGAGGAGCTGACGAAACAGCCTTCCGAGTCTTCCGAGGGCTGCTTTTGCCTAATTGAAATCAATCCTAGCACAGAGAGCCTCCCCACCCGGAGTCGAACCGGGGCGTCGCGCTTCGTCAAAGCACGATGTGGATCCGCCACCGGGGAGGCTTTTCGGGACGCAAAGCGACGATGACGGGACGTCGTCCCCAGGCACTTGGACCTGGCACGCCTTGCGGCATGGCTAGCGGAACCCGGCGCCCCTTCCGGGGGCCCGGGTTCCTGTCGGTTCCATTCACGCAGGCTCACGCCGGCCGAATGCCTCGCGGGGCGCGCGCTCTAGAGGAACGCTCGCCACACCGGACTGACTTCGGACGGTTTTTACTTTGAGCAGGCACGAACCGGCCCGCTCGGAAGGCGCAATGCGCCTCGTAGATGCGCGCTGTGCAAGGCGCGCCTTACGGTTCATCCGCCACCTCAG
>JAKAFQ010000436.1 GCA_021817875.1 Pseudomonadota bacterium | reverse complement strand
CGACAGGGTGACCGGCACATCGAGGATGACCTCGAGGTTGACCTCGCGGGAGCCGGTGCCGGTCCCCTCCTCGCGCAGGTCCTGGAACTCGGCGGGTTGCGCTTCGATCTTCGCATTCATGGTGACACTCGCTTGGTCTGGCCGGTCGGCGCCTCGGAAGCCGTTTTGCCGCGGCGGATACGCTCTTCGATCTTCACTGCCTGCTGCCCGTGGGAGGTGCCGAAACTGCCGCGAAACACCGGCACGTCCTCGGCGATCAGGGTGACCTTGCCGCTGAAGTCGCACGGCACGACGTCGCCGGGCTTGAGGTTGACGAGCTCGGCGAGCGTGAGCGAGGCGCGGCCGAGCAGCGTGCCGATCTCGAGCTCGGCGTCCTCCATCTCCTCGCGCAGCGACTGCATCCAGCGCTCGTCCTTCTCCATGCGGTCGCTCGCCACGCCGGCGTCGAGCACCTCGCGCAGCGGCTCGATCATGGCGTAGGGCAGGGTGACGTGCAGGTTGCCGCCCGTGCCGTCGAGCTCGATGTGAAAGGAGGTCACCACCACGATCTCCGACGGCGAGACGATGTTGGCGAAATGCGGGTTGATCTCCGACTGCAGGTATTCGAGCTCGATGGACGCGACATGCGACCAGGCTTCGCGCAGATCGGTGAACACGCCGCGCAGCACCATCTGGATGATGCGCTGTTCGGTGGCGGTGAACTCGCGGCCCTCGATCTTGGCATGCCGGCCGTTGCCGCCGAAGAAGTTGTCGACCACCGCGAACACCAGCTTCGGGTCGAGCACGATGAGCGCCGTGCCGCGCAGCGGGTTGATCTTGACCAGGTTCAGGCTGGTCGGCACGTGCAGGGTGTGCACGAACTCGCTGAATTTCTTGATCTGCACCGGACCGACCCCGACCTCCGGGGAGCGGCGCAGCAGGTTGTACAGGCTGATGCGGTGCAGCCGCGCGAAGCGCTCGTTGATCATCTCGAGCGTGGGCATGCGCCCGCGCACGATGCGCATCTGGTTGGCGAAGTCGTAGGAACGCGCCTCGTTCGGCGCCGGCGGGGCCTCGGTGCTCACCTGGCCGGTATCGACGCCGTGCAGCAGCGCATCGATTTCGGCCTGGTCGAGTATCTTTTCGTTGCTCATGGTGTCGCGCCCGGCCGGGCGGCTACTGCATGACGAAGCTGGTGAAGTAGACGGCCTCGACGCGCCCGGGCGTCCCGCCGTTGTCGGCGGCCACCTTGCGGATGGCGGCGAGCACCTCGGCGCGCAGCTTCTGCTTGCCCGCCTCGGTGTCGAGCGTGGTGTACTGCTGGCCGCCGAGCAGCAGCAGCAGGTTGTTGCGGATCATCGGGTCGTTCTGCTTCAGCAGCGCGATGGTCTTCGGATCGCGCGACATCACCTGGATGCTCACCTGCAGGTAGCGCACCATCTGCCCGGCCTGGAAGTTGACCACGAAGGGCTTCAACGGCAGGTACAGCGGCGGACCGGAGGGCCGCTTCGCCCGGGCGTGGGCCGTCCCCGGGTGGGCGGGGCGGTGCAGCGCCAGGGCACCGCCGGCCGCGGCGCCGAGCACCACGATTGCGATGACGATCATCAGCCACAGGGGGAGCCGGCGTTTTCGGGAGGGTGCGGCGGCGGCTTCGGTCGGGGTTTCGGCGGGTGCGGTGGCCATCGCTCGGGCAGCTCCTGTGCGTCAAAGTCGTTGCGCCGGAACAGGTGCAATGGCTATGCCAGTCGCGTTCACACACGGCCAACTCATTGACGGGAAAGGAATTGCCGTCGGCGCGGCAGTGTGAGGCGCGTCACATGGGCCGGGCGGTGACGGAGTTCCGGCGCTGCGCCGCACGCCAGGTCGGGATCGGCGAGCGCGCTCAAAATGAGACTGTCGCCAAATGTGAACAATCTGGAGACCGATCACAGTTTCCGCGGCGGCGAGGACGCACCATTGCCGCGCGGGGCAAGAACAGGTCGGTTGACCGACGTGATCCCCCACCGCGAAGAACACGACCAAGAAGTTGAGTGAGGGCGCGATGCTCGCAACCGAATGTGTCTCGAATCCGGCCTTCCCCGAGGACAGGAGACAATGGGACGCATGCGGCGCGCCGGATCCGGCGGCGCTCGCCGCCCGGCTGCCGACGGGCAGCTCGGCGGCGATCCGCGCGGTGATCGGCCTGATCCGCCAGGTGGCGGTCCACGACTCGACGGTGCTGGTGCTCGGGGAATCCGGCACCGGCAAGGAGGTCGCCGCCCGCGCCATCCATGACCTCAGCCCGCGGCGCAACCGGCCGTTCGTGGCGGTCAACTGCGGGGCCATTCCGGCCG
The DNA here is from genome assembly GCA_021817875.1 of Pseudomonadota bacterium. The sequence goes on along the minus strand of JAKAFQ010000436.1, from coordinate 1,926 downwards.
AACTGCTGGAGTCGGAGCTGTTTGGTCACGAGAGAGGCTCGTTCACCGGTGCGATCGCCGCCCGCAAGGGCCGCTTCGAGATCGCCGAGGGCGGCACGCTGTTCCTCGATGAGATCGGAGACATGAGCCCGTCGATGCAGGTGAAGCTGCTGCGTGTCCTGCAGGAGCGGCTGTTCGAGCGGGTGGGCAATCACGCCCCCATCCGCTGCAACGTGCGCATCATCGCCGCGACGCATCGCAACCTCGAGCAGGCCATCGAGCGCGGCACGTTCCGCGAGGACCTGTTTCATCGCCTGAACGTCTTTCCGATCGAGATGCCGCCGCTGCGGGCGCGCACGCAGGACCTGCCCGCGCTGGTCAGCGAGTTCGTCGCCCGCAACGCGGCCGAGGGGCGCGCGACGGTACGGCTCTCGCCGCGCACGCTCGCTGCGCTGGCGGCGTATCCGTGGACCGGCAACGTGCGCGAGCTGTCCAACCTCATCGAGCGGCTGTCGATCATCAGTGCCGGTGGTGTCGTCGAAGTCGCCGACCTGCCGGCGAAATACCGGCCGCCGCAGGACTGGCTGTTCGAGGAGCCGGTCGCCGGAATTCCGACGCCGTCGCCGGAGCATGAGTCTGGGCGGGCGGTTGCGCTCAGTGAGCCGGCCGTGCTGGCGCTGCTCGAGGGCACGGCAGCCGAGGTCGACGGCCCTCGGCCGGGCGCGCCGGTGCCGCCGGTCCTGTTGCCCCGCGAGGGGCTCGACCTGCGCGAGCACCTGCAGACGATCGAGCGTGCGCTGGTGCAGCAGGCGCTCGCGCGTGCCAACGGCGTGGTGGCGCAGGCGGCCCGCCTGCTCAATCTGCGGCGCACGACCCTCGTCGAGCGGCTGCGCAAGCTGGGTCTGGCCGACGTCATGGGTGATGCCGCGACGGAAGTTTGACGCGCCAGGCGCGGCGGCCGGCCGCGCCCGTGACGGGCGTCACGCTTTGCCGCCCATTGCCGCCCGGCACGGCATTTGCATTCCTCCCCCGTGAAGCAATCCGGTGTCAGGAGGCGCAATGTCAGAAAGTCCAGATCAGGTCTCTTGCGGGTGCGGTGCGCCGCGCAGCGGACCGGAACCGGTGGCCTGCGCCGCATCCTCTCTGCGGCTGCTCGAGCTGGCGCGCCGTGTCGCGGCCAGCGATTGCACCGTGCTCATCTGCGGTGAGTCCGGCACGGGCAAGGAGGTCCTGTCCCGCTACGTGCACCGGCGCTCGCAGCGCGCCAGGGGCCCGTTCGTGGCCGTCAACTGCGCGGCCATTCCCGAGAACATGCTCGAGGCGATGCTGTTCGGCTACGAGCGGGGCAGCTTCACCGGCGCGCACCAGGCGTATCCGGGCAAGTTCGAACAGGCTCAGGGCGGCACGCTGCTGCTCGACGAGGTGACCGAGATGCCGCTCGGCCTGCAGGCGAAGCTGCTGCGGGTGCTGCAGGAGAAGGAGGTCGAGCGGCTCGGCGGGCGCGAGCCCGTCTGCCTGGACGTGCGGGTCATCGCGACCAGCAACCGCAGGCTGCGCGAAGAAGTCGACGCCGGGCGATTCCGCGAGGACCTGTACTACCGGCTCAACGTCTTTCCACTGGTCATCGCCCCGCTGCGGCTGCGGCGCGACGATGTGTTGCCGCTCGCCATGCAGCTGCTGACCGCCCATTGCCGCCCCGGCGGCGCCATCCCGGCATTGAGCGCGGAGGCGGCCCACCGGCTGCTCACCTACCCGTGGCCGGGCAACGTGCGCGAGCTCGACAATCTGCTGCAGCGGGCGCTGATCCTGGTCAACGGACCGGTGATCCGACCGGAACACATTCAGTTCGAAGCCGCCAACGGTCCGGCGATCGAGGGCGAGTGGCCCGGCGCCGAGCGGGCGGTCGTGCGCGCCGGCGGGGCGCCGCAGGAGGCGCGCCAGGCGGCA
>JAKAFQ010000435.1 GCA_021817875.1 Pseudomonadota bacterium | reverse complement strand
CAGAGCGACGCCTCGCCGGTGGTCGCACCGACGCGCGCGGCGATCGCGGCGCTCGCCGCGGGCCGGCTGCGCGTGCGCCAGCGGCCGGGCGAGGACAACGCGCTCGGCCTCGTGAAGTTCATCTTTCCGAACGCGCACGACGTGTTCATGCACGGCACACCCGCGCAAGCCCTGTTCGCGCACAGCCGTCGCGCGTTCAGCCACGGCTGCATCCGCGTCGCCGATCCGGTCGCGCTCGCCCGCTACGTACTGCGCCGGGGTCCCGGGACCTGGGACGACGCGCGCATCCTCGCGGCGATGCACGGCGCGGACAACGTGCACCTGATGCTCCCCCAGCCGATCCCGGTGATGATCGTGTACGGCACCGCGCTCGCGACCGAGGCGGGGCCGATCGACTTCTTCGACGACCTGTACGGGCAGGACCGCAAGCTCGATGCGCTCCTGCAGCGGGGCGTCAGCGCTCCGCGGTCGCCCGTTCAGCGCTGATACGCCGCGGCCGCGCGCTCACCGCCCTCCGGATCGCAGTTCGTCGAGCTGCGCGCGGAGCAGCCGCACGTCCTCCTCGAGTTGGGCGACCCGGCCCGCGAGCCCGTCGCACCCGGTCGCCGGCGCGTCCCGGTCGGACGCCACCTCGTCCGGGACGGGTTGCGGCAGCGCCTCGCCGCCGAACCGGTGCACGTAGCGCGACTCGCGCCGTCCCGACTCGCGCGGCAACCGCGCGACGAGCGGTCCTTCTTCCCGGTCGACCAGGCTCTGCAATGCAGCTTCCACCTCCGAGACGTCCGTCAACGGCGTCATCCGGCCCGCGCGTGATCGCAGCTCGCCCGGCGTCTGCGGTCCGCGCAGCAGCAACTCCGCGACGATCGCGAGTTCCCGCGGCGAGAACTTCAGGCTGCTGTACTCCGTATTGCAGAACAGATGCTGGTACTTCGGCACGCGGCTCCCGAAGCCCGACCGCTCGAGCACCAGATGCTTGCGCACGAGCGCGTCGACCGTGCGCTGCACCGTCGGCTCATCGACGCTCAGCACCGGATCGCGGTTGCTCTTCTGGTTGCACGCGCTCACCAGCGCGTTCAGCGACAGCGGATATTGGTCGGGCGTGGTGATCTGCTTCTCGAGCAGGCAGCCGATCACGCGCAGTTCCAGGTCATCGAGTTCGATACGCACCGTCACCTCGGGGATCGTCGGCTTGAATGCCGCCGACGCAGTATAGAAAAACCCCCGGGGGTGCCGGGGGTTCTTCGATCGACTCGGGTCGAATCGCCGGATCCGGCCGGATCCGCGAATCGCCTCAGCTCAGCCGGCGCCGGCGAACGAACCAGCCCAAACCGAACAGGCCCGCCGCCATCAGCGCGAGGGAGCCTGGCTCGGGGACGCGCCCGCCGACCACGCCGGTGTTCGTGAACACCGTCTGCCCGATGTGACCGTTGCTAGTGCAAGCGGCCGACGCGGAATCGGGCACATGGCACGCGTACGCCGCGATGAACGATCCGTTCGCCGCACCGCTCTCGCTGACCGTGATCTGGCTGCCGGAGGTGAGGCTCGTGTCGATCGCGAACGCGTACAGGGAGAAGCTCGTCGGCGACAGTCCCAGCGTGTTCTGATCGTACCCTGCCCAGTTCGCGTAGCTCTCGGAGCCGCCGCCGACCAGGCCGAGCTGCGTCCACACGTTCTGACCGAACTCCAAGGTCGCGATATTCGCGGTCAAGCCATAGGTCCCCACCGTCGCGAGCGAGCACGGCGTGCAGCCGGGGCTGGAGCTGAGCGACGGAGTGCCGCCCATGCCGCCCATGCCGTTGTACACGCCGATCACGACGAGCAACGGATCTTGCAGCGTGAAATTTCCGGCCGCGCCGATCACGAAGCTGCCGGTGTTGGTCAGCGGGTTCGGCCCGCCGGCGGGCACCGTACCCGACTGCTGAACGAATAGCTGGTCGGCGTGCGCCGCACCCAGCGCGCAAGTCCCGGCGAGCGCGACCGCCGCGACCAGGAGCTTCATATTGCCGATAGAGCGCTTAAACGCGAGTTCTGCCCCAAGTTTCCGGGATGAGATTGTGCGGAGCCTGGCATTGCCGAGCTTTGCGCGCATTCTTGCGGCTTTCATCGCTGCATAATGTAGCCATGTAATTATGATTTGACGGTTGCTTTTGGGCAATTACCATGGCATCATGTAGCCATGCATATCGATGGCGTGCCGAACCGTGCCTCAAGACCCACGTACCTGTTGCGCGAGTCGTACCGCGAGGGCAAGAAGGTGCGAAAGCGCACGCTCGCGAACCTCTCGGCGCTGTCGGACGCGCAAATCGAGGCCATTCGTGCGGTCCTCTCCGGGCAGAGCGTGCGCCCCGTCGAGGAGTTGTGGCAGACCACGCGGTCGCGCTCGCACGGCGCGGTGCAGGCGGTGCGCGTAGCCATGCAACGGCTCGGCTTCGATTCCTTGATCGCCTCTCGGCCTTCGCCTGAACGCGATGCGGTCTGCGCGATGGTGGCGGCTCGGGTCTTGGCCCCGCACACCAAGCTCGCCACCACACGCTGGTGGCACACGACCACGCTTGCCGAAGAGTACGCGGTGGTCAGGACAGATGAAGCGGACCTGTACGCGGCGATGGACTGGTTGCTCGAACGTCAGGGAACGATCGAGAAGAAGCTCGCCGCGCGGCATCTGTCCGAAGGGGCGCTCGCCCTGTACGACTTGAGTTCGAGCTACTTCGAAGGCACCTGCTGTCCGCTGGCGCAAATCGGCTACAGCCGCGACGGCAAGCGCAATACGCCGCAGGTGAACTACGGCCTGCTGACGACGCGAGCGGGCTGCCCGGTGGCGATCTCGGTCTACGCGGGTAATACCTCGGACGCGAGCACGCTGATGCCGCAGGTGACGCAACTGCGCAAGAAGTTTGGCCTCGAGCGCCTGGTGCTGGTCGGGGATCGTGGCATGATCTCGCACAAGGCGATCGGCGAACTGCGCAGCCTCGATGGTCTCGCCTGGATCACGGCGCTCAAGAGCGCACAGATCCGCGCCCTGGTGCAGGGCGGTGAGCTGCAGCTCGATCTCTTCGATGAGCGCAATCTCTTTGAGTTCACGCATCCGGACTTTCCCGACGAACGATTGATGGCGTGCCGCAATGTCGCTCTCGGCAAACTGCGCGCGCACAAGCGTCAGGCACTGCTCGAGGCGACGGCGAAGGAACTCGAGAAGGTGTGCGTGCGCATCGAAAGAGGCTCACTCGCCGGCCGCGACAAGATCGGCGTGCGGGTCGGTAAGGTCGTCAACAAATACAAAGTCGGCAAACACTTTGCCCTCACCATCGAAGAGAGCGGCTTTCAGTTCCAGCGGCTCGAGCAACAGATCGCCGCCGAAGCCGCCCTCGATGGCCTCTACGTGATCCGTACCAGCGTACCGAAGAAGCACATGACCTCGGCCGAAGCCGTGCGCAGCTACAAAGCGCTCGCTGAAGTGGAGCGTGCGTTCCGCTCGATGAAAACCATCGACCTGCACATCCGGCCCATCCACCATCGTCTGGAGGGTCGTGTCCGCGCGCACATCTTCCTGTGCATGCTCGCTTACTACGTCGAGTGGCACATGCGCGAGGCGTGGCGCGAGTTGATGTTTGCCGACGAGGACCTGGAGCGCAAACGACATCGCGATCCGGTCGCCGCCGCCGAGCGATCCGAGGCCGCGCTCGAAAAAGTCGCCACTCGCAAGCTCGAAAACGGCTTACCCGTACACAGCTTTCGCACGCTGCTCGAGGAACTCTCCACCATCGTACGCAATACCTGCGAGGCACGAGTCGGTCAGCGCAACGGATCCTCGTTCCAAATGACCACGATGCCGAATCCCGCCCAGCAGCGAGCAATGCAGTTGCTGCAGTCAATCACCATGTAGCCACACGCTCGACATCCAGAAATGCCTCAACTCCATGATCTACCGAGAAATCCCTTTCACCCTACCAAGAACTTCCGCTTAAACATAATCTTCCCCTCGTCGATGGATCCCCGTGTTACTCAGGGAATAAGCACCTTCTATGCCAAATATCTAAAAAAATATGAAAATCATATAGATATCGATGTTATACGATTCGATTCATTAAATAATTTTGCGCTTGGTGTAAAGAAAGCCGACACCCGCTCCGCGTCGCAATAGGATTCGGCTTCTGTTCAGGTCGTGGACCCGATGGATTTGGTGCCCCGGGCAGGAATCGAACCTGCGACCTAACGCTTAGGAGGCATTCGCTCTATCC
>JAKAFQ010000434.1 GCA_021817875.1 Pseudomonadota bacterium | reverse complement strand
TCAAGCGCATCGCCTTCCTGATGGGGCTCATTCCCGACCCGGCGGAGAAGCACGCCGACGCGGCGATCGAGCAGCTGCAGGTCGAAGCCGGGGAAGCGAAATGAGCGCTTTCATCATCGCCAACATCGCGCCGCTGATGTTCGGCGCGCTGGTGTTCTTCCTGCTGCTCGGCTTCCCGGTCGCGTTCTCGCTGGCCGCGAACGGCCTGCTGTTCTGCTGGATCGGCATCGATCTGGGCCTGCTCCACCCGGCGCTGCTCAGGGCGCTGCCCGAGCGCGTGTTCGGGATCATGTCGAACGACACCCTGCTCGCGGTGCCCTTCTTCACCTTCATGGGGCTCATCCTCGAGAGGAGCGGCATGGCCGAGGACCTGCTCGACACCATCGGCCAGCTCTTCGGCCCGGTGCGCGGGGGCCTCGCGTACGCGGTGATCTTCGTCGGCGCGCTGCTCGCCGCGACCACCGGTGTGGTGGCAGCCTCGGTGATCTCGATGGGCCTGATCTCGCTGCCGATCATGCTGCGCTACGGCTACGACCGGCGCGTCGCAACGGGAGTGATCGCCGCATCCGGGACGCTCGCGCAGATCATCCCGCCCTCGCTGGTGCTGATCGTGCTCGCCGACCAGCTCGGCCGGTCGGTCGGCGACATGTATGCCGGCGCGTTCATCCCCGGATTCATCCTCACCGGGCTGTACGCAGCGTATGTATTCATCATGACGCTGATCTACCCGAACGCGGCGCCTGCGCTGCCGCCCGAGGCGCGCACGCTGCGCGGCTGGAAGTTGCTGCGGCGCGTCGTGTTCGTGCTGATCCCGCCGCTCGCGCTGATCTTCCTGGTGCTCGGCACGATTTTCATCGGCTGGGCGACGCCCACCGAAGGCGGCGCGATGGGCGCGACCGGCGCGCTCATCCTGGCGGGACTCAACCGGCGCCTGCCGTTCGCGCTGCTCAAGCAGGCGCTCAACTCGACCGCGAAGCTCTCCTCCTTCGTGATCTTCATCCTGGTGGGCTCCACCGTGTTCAGCCTGGTGTTCCGCGGCGTGAACGGCGACCTGTGGGTCGAGCATCTGCTCACGAGTCTCCCGGGCGGCCAGGTCGGCTTCCTGATCGTGGTCAACCTGCTGACCTTCGTGCTCGCGTTCTTCCTCGACTTCTTCGAGCTGGCGTTCATCATCGTGCCGCTGCTCGGTCCGGTCGCCGAGAAGCTCGGCATCGACCTGATCTGGTTCGGCGTGCTGCTCGGCGTGAACATGCAGACATCCTTCATGCACCCGCCGTTCGGCTTCGCCTTGTTCTACCTGCGCAGCGTCGCGCCGGCGAAGGAATACGTGGACAAGATCACCGGCAAGCTGATCAAGCCGATCACCACCGGGCAGATCTACATGGGCGCGATCCCGTTCGTGGTGATCCAGGTGCTGATGGTCGGCATCCTGATCTTCGCGCCGGGGCTCGTCACGGGGAGCCTCCACGAGCAGAAGGTCGATTTGAACAAGGTGAAGATCGAGATCCAGGCGCCGTCCTACGACACCCAGGCGATCGACCAGAGCCTGGGGATCGGCGCCCCGTCCGGTTCGGGCGGGCAGGGTTCGGACGCGACCAGCCAGAAGCCCGCGCCGGGCGCCGCGCCGGCGAAGTAGCGTCCCTTCCAGGTCCTCCAAAAAACAAACCCCGCCGAGGCGGGGTTTGTTTTTCTATGCGCTGCTCAGCTCACGCGCCGTACTTGGTGTGCAGGCGGAAGTTGTCGTCCGTGTTCTCGTCCACGCGGAACCAGGAATTCGAGTCGGCGCGGAACTTCTTCCACTCCGGATAGATGCGCGCCCAGTGCTTGCTCTTGCCCTTGAGCTCCTCGTAGAGCTCGAAGGCGTTCTTCGCGGCCGCGTTCATTACCGCGGCGGGGAAGGCCCGCAGTTGCGTGCCGCCGGCGATGAGCCGTTTGAGCGCCGGGACGTTCACGACGTCGTACTTGGCCGGCATCCACGTGTTCGCCTCGCCGCACGCGGCCTTGAGCGCCGCCTGGTAGTCCTTGGGCAGCTCGTTCCACTTCTTCTCGTTCACCAAGGTCACCAGCGCCGGACCCGGCTCCCACCACCCCGGGTAGTAGTAGAACTTCGCCACCTTGTTGAAGCCGAGCTTTTCGTCGTCGTACGGGCCGACCCACTCGGCGGCGTCGATCGCGCCTTTCTCAAGCGCCGGGTAGATGTCCGGGCCGCCGAGCGACTGCGGCACCGCACCGAGGCGCTTGCACACCTCGCCGGCGATCAGGCCCCCGATGCGGAACTTGACGCCCTTGAAGTCCTCGAGGGTCTTGATCTCCTTGCGCCACCAGCCGCCCATCTGCCCGCCGGTATTCCCGGCGATCAGGGCGACGCAGTTGTAGTCCTTGAACAGCGGCGCCATGATCTGCTCGCCGCCGCCCTCGTACCACCAGGCGTTCTGCTGGCGGCAGTTGAGCCCGAAGGGGATCGCGGTCGCGATCGCGAACGCAGGGTCCTTGCCAGCGTAGTAGTAGGAGGCGGTATGGCCCATTTCCACGGTTCCGGCCTGCACGGCGTCGAGCACCTGCAGCGCCGGCACGATCTCGCCCGCGGCGAAGGTGCGGATCTCGAACTTGCCGTCGGTGATCTCCCCTATCCGCTTGGCGACCAGGTCCGCGCCGCCGAACAGCGTGTCGAGGCTCTTCGGCCAGCTCGCCGCCAGGCGCCACTGGATCTTCGGCTGCGCATGCACGATGGCCGGCGCGGCGATGGTGCCTGCGGCCAGGCCGCCCACGGCCGCCTTTTTCAGAAACGATCTGCGCTCCATGAATCCCCTCTCTGATCGAGTTAAAGAATTGAACGGTTTCGGCGGTTGCGCCCGCGGGCGTCGCGCCTTATCGCTTGGTTGGAACCGCCGATCTAGTCCGGCAGACCCGGGCTCGCGGTTTGCCCCGCGCAGGACCGGCTCTGTCTCATAAACCGCGGTCGTGCAAGTATTCTGCCCATTAATTCAGCCGGGCGCAAAGCTCCCTGAGCTGCACCACCTTGGCGCGCACCGCCGCGGCATCCGAGGCCTCCGGCTCGCGCGCCACGTACGTGGAGAGGTCCTGCAGGGCGGGACGCCAGCACTCGAGCCGCTCGTACACGAAGCCACGATCGCGCAGCTCCGTGCTCGCCTCGGGCGCGACGATCACCAGCCGGTTGAGCACTTCGAGCAGGCGCTCGGGGCGGTCGGTCTCGAGGTAGATGCCCTTCAGGTTGCGCAGCACCCGGGCCAGGATCTGGCGGTGGCTCGCCGGCTCCAGGAACTGCTCGAGCGGCAGCTCCGAGACCGGCAGGCCGCCGGTGGCGCCCGCCGGGACGACGCGCTCCAGGCGCTCGCGCAGCTCCTCCGGCGACTGCGCCGCGCCCCCGGCGAACGGATCGAGCACCAGCATCTCGGCGCGCAGGCGCAGCCGCACCATGAAATGCCCCGGAAAGGACACGCCCTCGAGCGGCAGCCCGATGCGCCGGCCGATCTCCATGTACAGGATCGAGAGCGTGATCGGGATGCCGGTCCTGCGCTCCATCACCTCGTTGAGGTAGCTGTTGCGCGGATCGTAGTAGTCCTCGGTGTTGCCCCGGTAGCCGAGGTCGTCGAACAGGAAGCGGTTGAGCGCGATCACCTTGTCTTCGGCGTCCGCGGTCTGCGACAGCCGCCTGCGCAGGCGCAGCGCGAGCCGCTCGAGATCGCCGAGATAGCGCTCGACGTCGACCCCGGGATAGGCGTCCCCCGCGAGCATCAGGCAGCCGCGCGCGAGGTCGACGCGCGCGTCGTCGCCGGCGAGCAGCGCGGCGAACGCCTCCAGCGCGCCCATCAATCCGCTCCGCGGCGCGAGAAGTGGCGCACCCGGAAACCGAGCGCCACCAGGCATGCCCCGTAGACTCCGACACCGAGCGCGACCAGCCCGGCGAGCGCCGGCACCTTGGCGCGCCAGCCCGCCTGCAGCCACCATTGGGCGCTGCCCATCGCCCAGTACAGCGCGATCGCCATCGCCGCCACCGCGACGAGCACCTTGGCGGCGAACGCGAGCCAGCCCGGCTGCGGCAGGTAGATCCCCTGGCGGCGCAGGTAGCGGTAGAGCAGCACGGCGTTGAGGCAGGCGCCCATGCCCGTGGCGAGCGCGAGGCCGGCGTGCTTGAGCGGGAAGATGAAGGCGAGATTCATCGCCTGGGTCGCGGCGAGCGTCAGGATGCCGATCTTGACCGGCGTGACGATATTCTGGCGCGCGTAG
>JAKAFQ010000019.1 GCA_021817875.1 Pseudomonadota bacterium | reverse complement strand
CGCCGCAGTCCGGCGCAGCGGAAGGTTCATCATGCCATTTTCCTGGTGATTGATGCCTCCCCCGGATATGGTGGCCGACAGCACCTCTTCGGTGGTCGCCGAGAACCTCTGGAGCTGCGGCCTGTTGGGCAACACCCGGATCGTTCCGCCCATGGAACTCGAGCCATAGAGCGTGCCCTGCGGTCCACGGAGCACCTCGACCCGCCTCACGTCATACAGGCCGAGGTTCATCAGGTTCTTGCCGAACTGAGAGCCCATGGCGGTCGACAGCGGAATTTCCCCGAAGTACATGCCCACCATCGAGGAGTTTCCGCCCTGGGAGTTCAGCCCTCGGATCTCGTACTCCTCTTCTCCCGGCCCCCCGGAGTTCCGCACCGCAATGCCAGGCACCGAGCGCACCAGGCTATCCACGTTCAAAAGGCCACGGGAGGCGATCTGAGAGGACGTGACCGCGGTGATGCTGATCGGGGTCGTCTGAACCGTGGTCCGCTCCCGGGTCGCGGTGACGACGACTTCCGCGAGCCCGTTCGGGATCGCGCCTGCGGCAGCAGGCTCGGCCGCGGCGCTCGCATTGGCGCCGATGGTCCCAAGAGCGATCGTCGCTGCCCACACCAATAGAGTTTTTCGCATCATGGACTTGGCTCCCGAAACGTTCCGATATGAATGGCCGGCGACGGCGCGCAGCGCCGTGCGACGCCGACAGTCCGTGCGGATGACCGGTGGATCAGGCTGTTGCGCTCGATTCGCACCGGCGACAGTTCGCGGCTTGCATCCCGACCGTGTCTGCGGCAGGCGAAATGCACGGCTCAGCCCGCAGGATTCACCGTGGTCCGACCATGGCTTCGAACAAAAAAATTCACCAGGGACAACGCCAGACCGACCACACACCACGTCAGAACCGACGGCCGTGACTGATAGCAGGATGCCGCGACGGCCAGTGCAAGCACCATGCCGAGCGAAGCTCCGACCCGTCCACCGACGGCGCGGTACGGCCGCGTCAAGTCCGGTTCGCTGTAGCGCAACCTGACGAAAGACCCGAGCACGAGAATATACGAGATGCTGACCAGGAATATGAACACGAGCATGACGGTATCCGGCCGAAACGCGGCGGAAACGATTCCGCAGACGCCAGTCAACACAAGCGCCCCCCAGGGGGCATGCCTGCTGTTCGTCACGGCGAGCGCCGCCGGCAAATCGCCCGCCCGAGCGAAGTGGAAGATCTGCCTGGAAGCCGCGTATGTCAGCGAAAAGAACGTGCCCATCAGGGCGACCAATGCTCCGACACTCACCAGGTCGGTCATGAGTGCCGCGCCGGGAACTCCGGGATGCAGCATGATGGCCGTGAACAGAGGATCGTTTGACGTCGTCAATCTGCCGACGCCGGCGCCGCCAGTGGCCAACACCAGGGTGGTGAGGCCGAGTGTGGTGGCGACCAGCACCGCGACGGCCAGGGCTTTCGGAATGGTCCGAGCCGGCTCCTGGGTTTCTGCCGCCGCCTGGGCGGACTGCTCGACGCCCAGAAAGAGAAACAGTGCGAACGGCACGCACCCCAAAACCGATGCGGCGGTCAGATGTGCGGTCGCACCGGGATGGCTCATCAGGTTGGCCACACTGAAATGCGGCGCGGTGAACAGGTAAAAGGCGATGAGCACAACGACCACGATCGCTCCGGTCAGCACTGTCAGGCCAGCCACCTCGCGAGCGCCGCGCAGCTGCAGACCGATGATCAGCGCGAACATGACGAGCTTGATCGACCATCCGCCGCTGCCGACCATGGAGTGGAAGTATGCGGCCGAAAACGAGGCGGCCAGTCCTGTGCCGACCACGAGCGCGGTGGTCAGCGAGACGCCACAGATATAGCCGGCGGCCGGACCGAAGGCCTGGCGCACGTAATGATCGAATCCCGCTCCACCGGGAAACGACGCCGCGAGCTCTGCCAGGCACTGGGCGAGGACGAAGAACAGTGCCGCCATCGCGATGGCGGCAACGACCATGCCGGTCCAGCCGCCCACGGCCAACCCATAGTTCCAGCCGGCGAAATTTCCGGAAATGGCGATCGCTATGCCGAGCGCCGAGGCCCGTTTCCAGCCCAGAGCCGAATGCTCCAGGGTGTGAGCATCTGCGACGGTTGGATTATTCATTCGATTCGGTACCCACGGATGCGGCATCAGCGCCTCGCGACGCCAACGCATACGCTTGCGAAAGGTGTGCCGCAGAAGCGCCGCCATATTCGATGGCGCACACGGATGGTGCGTCGTGGCCGCCCCGGACCTGCGCCTGCTCGGCCGTGAGGCGCTTTCCTCGACGACAGGACCCGCTCCGGCGCAGGGCATCTGTGGCAGTCACGCACCCCCCTTTTTTGTGCACCTACCACGGTAGCATAGCGTCGCCTGATTTACTGGTCAAGTGTTCATGAATGGACGACTGACCAGCGTTTCCGGATTGCGGCAGACGCACGAGGGACAGGTTCGGCGCCGCAGTACTCCGTCACTGGCGTGCATCCCGACCTGCTTGAGTTCGAACATGCGCGGTCCCGCTGCCGCCGGTGAGCATGTGCCTGAGTCACGCCGGACCCGGCCCGGAAGTCCGGTTCATGAATGGCCATGGGGTTGCGATCGTCGTCACGGTTTGTCTCCGCGACGACTCCGCTGCGGGTGATGCAGCCTCGATCCGCCATGTCACAGCACCAAACCTTGCCGCACACGTCCCCGCTGGTGGTTGCGGCCGGTGACATGCATCGACGCACAGCCCCGTGGGCAGGCGCGCGGACATTCGCGGCAGCAACCCACCTGTTTGACCGTTCGTTATTCCCAGACGGCACGGCACGGTGGGTTGTCCGTCGTGGCCCAGACGGACCTCTCGAGATCGATTCTTTGAATTCTAAAATAAGTTCCGATATATTGCCGCAGGGGGCAATCGAAAGTCCCATAGGCGGCTGATGCCTCTCACCCTTGTTGATAGCACGATCGTCCGAACAGTCAGGGGGCGAGCCCGGATGAGCGTACTGATCGAGTCGGAAAAGATCCAAGATCCCAAACCACCGAGGATGTACCTGCCGGGGGGCAGAGGGGGCGCCGTGTGACGTTTGCCCAAGGCATCACGTCATCAGCCGCATCGCACCGACAGCGCGGCTGGCACGTTTTTCGTTCTGCGGACGCGGGCCGCAGGCAAAGAGCAGTGATTTCGCCTTGCCTCTGTACTGTCGAGGGGTTCGATGCGCGTCTTGCGCGGCCAGCGGTCGGGCTTCGTGACACCTTCCGTTTGCCAAACACCGGCATTTCACCACCGGCGTTCCAGACGCCCTGCGCTTGCCCTGGCTGACCGATTGGGGGATCTGAGGTTGGACGTTGAGCCGATGCGCCGCGACCCGGACGGGGTCGCGGCCGGACACCCGGTAATGAAAGCCCGAGTGGCGCCGGGTCGTCAGCGCGCGTCCATTCCGCAATTCGCCCTTCCGCCGATCATGGTTCCAGGCACCCGAATCCGCGGGTTCTGCCATCGCCAGCGACGCAACGTACATCGGCAGGCGGTCAACACGCGCGGAGTCACGCTGAAACCATCCATCCACTTCGGCGGTTGGCTCGTATCCCCTCCCCCGCTCTGATCGCGAGGCCGGCATGATCGAAATCAGCTCGGGAGATCTGCCATATATTCCGAATCCTCATCGGATCGGTCAGACAAATACCGTACACGATGCCGTTCATCTGATGAGCGGATTGACCTGTCCGCACCGTCTGCACCCGCTGGATCGCCATGCGCGCACATTCAACTGCGTATTTTCCGCGGTCGACCTTGGCGAATGCGCGCTGTTCTACGTGCAATACGGCTTCGACGTCGCCATCGAAGTAGGCTGCGTCCAAGACTACTTTCTGGTGGAATGGCCCATTGCCGGCGAAGGGTATCTGCACAGCGGTGAGCGTTGCGTGGTGACCTCCCCCCATCACGTCACGATCACCTGTCCCTCCGAGACGACCGAGATGAGAATGACGGCGCAATGCCGTCACCTCACGGCACGCATTTCCCGGCAGGCAGTGGAAACAATCCTGGTCGAAAAGCTGGGCCGGCGCCTGCAGAATGAACTGCGGTTCGACCTGCCGATTGCCGCCGATTGCGCCTTTGCGCGGGCATGGCAGCGGCTGCTGGGGCACATCTGCCAGCTTTCCGCGTCCGCCCCCGAGGTTTTGGACTCCATGCAGATGCGACACCAGTATTCACGAACGATGCTCGAGTTGCTCCTGGTTCACGCGCCCCACAACTATACGGCAGCGCTGCGGGCCAATCTCGATCGATCCGTCCCATGGTATGTACGGCGTGCCCGCGAGTATATCAAGAGTCGCCTGCCCGAGATCCGCTCGGTATCTGAAATTGCCTCCCGCGTCGGGACTTCGACGCGAACGCTTCAACTCGGGTTTCGGCAGGCTTACGGCAAAACGCCGGCTGAATTCCTGCGGCGCGCCCGAATTCAGGCTCTGCATCAATCACTTCTCTGCGCCGAACCCGGTCAGAACGTGACGGCGCTGATGGAGAATCTCGGGATCGTCAATTTCGGACGCTATGCCCGTTATTATCGCCAGCAATTCGGCGAGACGCCCTCGGCGACTTTGCGACGCGGCACGGCAAGCGCCTGCGATTAAGGACTCCGTGGACTCCAACCTGCCGTCGATGCCGGGCGCCGCACGACACTCGCGGATCGCGTGGCCGGTTCCGCACCGGGGCCCATGCGCGCATCTGCGCCTTCCCGCCGGGGCACTCATCCCTCCGCTCGAAAATGACCCGGCCGGCATGCGCGATGACGCCGCGCCGGCACGATCACGGCGTCGTGCACGCCGTTCCGCCCCCTGCCCGCCAATTTGCCCTGGTGGCGCGTCCCTGTACGATCGATGTTCATTGCCGATGGCGTACCGCCATTTCGCATACCGGCTCGCACCCGCTCGCGTCCGGCAATACGCTCGGCCATCAGCACGCCACTGCCCACCCTGGCGGCGACAGGGCACGGCTGCGTGGCGATTCAGCAGGTGCGCGGACGAGAAATTTGCCGCGAAGCAGATGCACGCCGCGCCGCCCCGTACGCGCATCCGCCCATCGGAAGCGCATGGGGGATCACGCCCTTCCGGTGGGCCGGTTTCCGCTCGCCGTGAAAAAGGACGAGAATGTGTCGACGTTTTGCACGAGCGCGCGAACCCCATCGAGCTCAAAATCCTCGGCTTGCCATTGGAACACCGTGCGCCGTCCACGGCGGTGGCACGCATTGATTGCCCCGGTGTTGCCGCTTCACGCGCATATGCCACCGCAGCGGTTCGCGATGTGGCGTTTTGCATCATCAATTTCCGACAGCTGGAATGATCGACGATGACTTCGAGCACCGGCACGAGCAGCCAGCGCAGCACGGATGAGCGGGCTCGCCTGTTCGCAGCGATCCTGATCGGCGTCATAGGACCGGAGGTCTTCATCGTACAGCCTGGATTCGTCCAGGGCCTGGTGACGCAACTGGGATTCGGCAGCCAGGGCGCCGGGTACGTGGCCTCGATTGAAGTCTGGGGGATCACGGCCACGACGGTCCTGATGACATTTTTCTCTCATCGCTTCAATTGGCGCATCATCACCGCGGTTTCGCTGCTCGCCATGGCAGTCGCCAATGCACTGTGCATCGGGGTGCATGACCACGCATGGTTCGTGGCGCTACGATTTCTCGCCGGAGCAGGAGCCGGCGGCCTCGTTTCGCTGAGCTTCACAACCATTGGCATGACGTCGAGCCCCGACCGCAATTTCGGGATCCTGATCGCCTGTGTGATGTTCTACGGGGCCGCGATGCTTTATCTGATGCCCGTGGCGTATGCGCACACCGCCATGGCGGGTCCGTTGGCCTTCTTTGCCGTTTTTCCGCTTTTCGGGCTGCCGTTCGTGAAGGCGCTTCCCCGCAACGGCCATGCCGAAGCCGTCGCGGGCCCCGATGCGGTCAATGTTCCGGGCCGGTTTCAACTGTCCGCCGTAGTGGCGATGTTCGTGTACTTCACCGCCCAGGGGGTGGTCTGGGCCTACCTGTTCCTGATCGGAACTGCCGCCGGGCTCGGCGAACAACAGGTGGCGACCGGATTGATGCTGTCGCAGATCGCCGGCGTGGCCGGCGCGCTGTTACCCGCATGGGCGGGCCATCGCTACGGTCATCTGCGACCGCTCACCATCGGCATCCTCGGTGGCGCCGGATGCCTGCTGTTCTTATTCGGACAGATGAGCTACGCCGTGTACGCAATCGTGGTCTGCTTATACAACCTGCTGTGGAATTTGACCCAGCCATTTCTGCTCGGAGCGATGGCGAGCTTCGATCGCAGCGGACGCCTCGTGGCCTATGCCGTCGCGGCGCAGATGCTCGGGCTTGCCATCGGCCCGGCCCTCGCCGCGGCAACTCTCGTGCCTGGAACCTACACGAACATCAATAAAATCGGCCTGGTTCTCTTCGTGCTGAGCTGGCTGGCGATTCTACCGCCGGTGATGGTGCGCCGACGCCTGACGACGACCGCCTGAATCGCCGAACCATGATCAATCTCATTTCCTGGAAACCCCATGCGCGATGACGAATTACTCACGCGGCGCATGAGCGTCCTCGGACGCAATTCGCCGCTGTTTTATGATAAGCCGCTGCAACTTGTGCGCGGCGAGGGCGTCTGGTTGTGGGATGCGCAAGGTCGTCGCTACCTGGATGCCTACAATAATGTGCCGCACGTCGGCCACTGTCATCCGCGCATAGTCGATGCGTTGTGCAAGCAGGCGATGACCCTCAACACCCATACCCGCTACCTGCATGAGAACGTCGTGGTGTACGCGGAGCGATTGCTTGCGACATTCGATGCGCCGCTGTCCAACGTGCTGTTCTGCTGCACCGGCACCGAAGCGAACGAGCTGGCCCTGCGGATGGCACGCGAAACCACCGGCTGCCTGGGCATCATCTCGACTGATTTTGCGTACCATGGCAACTCCGCCGCAGTCAGTGCCATGAGTTCGGTATTCACCCCGCGGGAGAAACGCGGACCCTATGTGCGCAATATTCCCGCACCGGACCCCTATCGTGACCGCAAAGGGCGCAGTGACGCGCAACTCGCGCAGACCTATGCGGATCAGGTACAGCAGGCGATCGAGGACTTCGGACGAGATGGGGTGGGTTTTGCCGGCATCCTGCTGTGCTCGGCGTTCTCGAGCGAGGGGCTGCCGACGCTGCCCGCGGGCTACCTGTCGCGGGTTGCGAGCCTCAGCCGCGCCGCCGGCGGGCTGTTTATCGCCGATGAAGTCCAGGCGGGATTCGGACGGTTCGGCAGCCACATGTGGGGTCATCAGGCGCATGGCGTCACTCCCGACATCGTCACGCTCGGCAAGCCCATGGGAAACGGACACCCTCTCGCGGGTGTCGTGGCGAGCGGCGATCTGGTCGAACGATTCACGCGCGAAAACATGTATTTCAACACCTTCGGCGGCAATCCCGTGTCGTGCGCCGTGGGCCTCGCGGTTCTGGATGTGCTGCGCGAGGAACGTCTGCTGGACAACGCACAGCGCGTAGGCGCGTACGTGTTGGCCGGCTTGAAACGCCTGCAGACGCGCTATCCGTTGATCGGCGACGTCCGCGGACAGGGGCTGTTTTTTGCGGTGGAGCTGGTTCGTGACGGCATCACGACGGAGCCGGCCACGGCCGAGACCCGTCGGGTCGTCAACGCGATGCGCGCGCACGGCGTACTTCTGAGCCGGATCGGCCGGCACGACAACATTCTGAAAATCCGCCCACCGATGCCATTCACCACCGAGCACGCCGATCTGCTGCTCGAGACGCTGGACCAGGTGCTGGCCGCGGTCTGAGGAAGTCGTACCACGTGATCGAATCGCTTGCCGTCCTTACACCCGAAGAGCGTCTGCGTCGGCTGCGTGCACTCGCCATCGCGGCGCTCGACCAATGGAATCTCGACGTTGGCAGCGTCGAACCGCTGAAGGTGCGCGAAAATGCCGTGTTCGCCGTGCAGCTGCGGGACGGCAAACGAGTGGCGCTGCGCGTGCATCGACACGGCTATCACACCGACGCCGCCCTGGAATCCGAATACATGTGGTTGCGGGCGCTCGACGAATCCGGGATCGAAGTGCCCGCGTTCGTGCCGACGCGTGCGGGTCGCGGCTTTGCGCTCGCAAGCACGGCAGAGGTGCCCGTCCCTCACCAGGTCGATGTGCTGCGCTGGATAGAGGGAAACATGCTCGGCGCCCTGGGCGAGCATATGCACGGGGTGGAGGCAGACGTTCAGCAGGTCTACGGCGTCGTCGGAGAGCTGGCTGCCGCAATGCACAACCAGGCGTCGGCATGGTCGCCACCAACGGGCTTCGTGCGTCACGCCTGGGACGCGGAGGGCCTCGTCGGGGAGCGTCCGCTGTGGGGACGATTCTGGGAGCTCGGGGCGTTGGCTCGCCACGAAGCGGCCATCTTGCGCAGGCTGCGCGCGCGCCTGCAATGCGACCTGCCGAATTTCGGTACCGGCGCGGATCGTTTCGGGCTCATTCATGCCGACCTGGTCCCGGAGAACATTCTGGTGAGCGGCGCGAGCCCGCGGCTCATCGACTTCGATGACTTCGGGTTCGGATGGCACATGTTCGAGCTGGCGACCTCGCTATACTTCATTCGGCGCGAGCCGTTCTATGAAGATGCGCGCGATGCCCTTATCGCGGGCTACCGGCGCCGCCGCCCGCTGCCGGATGAGCACATCAGCCTGCTGCCGCTGTTTCTCGCGGTGCGGGGCACCACATATCTGGGGTGGGTACACACCCGGCACGGAGAACAGGTGGCGCGCGATCTGACTCCGCAGTTGATAGAGCTGGCATTGGCGGCCGCCTCAGACTATCTCGATTGACAGACCCTGCACGGCCGCGACCGTGCCACGCAGGGCATCAGTGCAATGCCCCGGCGGGTGTCATCGTTCAGTATCGGCAATGGGCACCGGTCCGCCCGTCACTGACCGGTCTCCGTCCGTGCTCGTCGCGGCCGGCTGCGCAACGCTTCCGAAAACGTACAGCGTCTTCGCGCATCGGATCGCGCCACCCTCGACGGCCCACTAACATCACGGCGCAGCGAGTCCTTCGGGGGACAGGGATTTCCAATTCCTGGACCGCGGCGGGCATCCGGCGGCTCGCGGGGCCGCCATGGACACGCTGGACCTGCCGCAAAGCCTCGCCTCAGTTCACTTTGAACGGTACCGTAACATGACGCGCAAAGTTCAACTCATTTTGTCTGCGGCAGTCGCAGTGGCTGTTGGAGGTATCGCGACACGAGATGCCCGGGCTGCCGCCGCAGTGCGTGCCACGCCCTCCGGGGGTCTTGCGGAGATAGTGGTGACCGCCACCAGGAGACGGACCACGGTCCAGACCACACCGATCAGCATCACGGCGGTCACTTCCGCACAAATCGCGTCCCGCGGCCTCATCGACCTGGACAGCCTCGTGACCTCGGTGCCCGGCCTGGCGACACGGAATCCCGGCGGTCCCGGCCAGATGGAATTCGAAGTGCGTGGCCTGAATTCACAGGGCGGCAACTCGTCGATGGTGGGGGTCTATTTCGGGGATACCCCGCTGTCGACGGCCATGGGCTCCCAGATCGGCAAGGGAATCATGAACCCCGGTCTTTACGACATTGAGCGGGTCGAGGTGCTGCGTGGACCGCAGGGCACGCTCTACGGCTTGAGCTCCATGGGCGGCACCGTTCGGGTGATTCCCAAGCCGCCTCAGCTGCGCAGATTCGCCGCCAGCGGCGAAGAGGTGCTGTCCGATACCACCGGCGGCGGCGGTCTCAATCACCAGGAAAACGGGATGATCAACATCCCACTGGGCAGGACCGCTGCGGTGCGCCTCGTCGGCTCGTTCACCCGAAACAGCGGCTGGATCAAGCGTCTGGTGCTCGCGGATGGCGCGGTCACCGTCGATGCTCCCTATTCCAATCCACAACGCCCGAGCAACTTCTACACCGCTCCGCTCCAGGAGGCGCTCAACGGCGTGAACACCACGAGCATCGATGCGATTCGCGCCGAGCTGCTGTGGAAACCCGTTTCTGACCTCACCATCGAACCGATCGCGATGTACCAGCTCGCGAACCAGGGCGCGCCGGCTGCGGTTGACGTCAACGGCAGCCCGACGAATCCGCAAATGCCGGCGATCAAGGCCCATTACGAGATTTACGATACGCCGGAGACGCAGCGCGACAGCTTCAGCCTCGGCAGCCTGAAGGTGGAGTACCAGATGCCCACCTTCAGCCTGACATCCGCCACCGGCTTCTGGCATAGAAACTATCTGGATATTCAGGATCCGACGGAGGAATTGGCCGCCTTCATACCTGTCTCTACCGCATACGACGCGGCGGCCGGCGGCCTGGGTCCCGTCGAAAGCGTCCGTGGTCCGGGCGTTCCGGAGACGGACGATTCGCGGCAGTTGAGCGAGGAGCTGCGCGCGGCCTCGAGCACGAACGGCCCGGTGCATTGGGTGGTCGGCTATTTTTATCAGGATCTGCATTCGGTGACGGGAATTTCCTCCCTGATGCCGCAGGCGGTTGCCTTTTTCGGCGGACCGTATCCGTACGTCGCGAGTTCACCGCAGGTCATGACCCAGAATTCCGTATACGGTCATTTGTCGTGGCGATTCCTCACCCATTTCGTCGTCGCGGTCGGTCTGCGGCATTTCCATTACAGTCTTGCCCAGTCCATCAGCGAGTTCGGCCTGCAAAGCCCGTTCGGCACTGTCGGGGATACGGTACCGTTTCACTCATCGGCATCGATCGCGTCCAACGGCACCATTCCTAGCTTCACGTTGACATACGACATTGATGCGAATCACATGCTTTACGCCAAAGTCTCCAAGGGATTTCGGCTCGGGGGCGCCACCGCGACCACCGGAGCGGTTCCGGTGGTTCCCGCAAGCAATACCAACCCGTTGTTCGCGGCGGAAGTCACCAACGAGTGCCAGCTTCAGCAGAAGGTGTTCCTGACCACGAACTGCAATCCGAACATATTGCTGCAGGCCCCGACCACTTTCAGCTCCGATCGGGTATGGAGCTACGAACTCGGCGAGAAGTCATTCCTGTTCAACCATCACATGATTGCCGATCTCGACGCTTACCTAGAGGACTGGAACAACCCGCAGGTCGCCACCAATGTCGCAGGATGGGGAATCACCGTGAACGGTGGTGATGCGCGCATCAAGGGCGTCGAAGCGCAGTTGCAGGCGCTGTTGCCCGGCGGATTCGACCTGTCGCTGAACGCGGCGTACACCGACGCGCGATTCGTCGCAAGCAGCGGAATCACCGGCATCCCGGCGGGCATGCGGATTCCGGACACCCCGCAGGTGTCCGGATCGGCGGTACTTCACTGGGAACATTACCTGACGAGCGGCATGTCGCTTTTCGGCACCGTAGAGGATGATTACACCGGCGCCCGGACCGATTTGCCCTTTGGAGTGACCGCCACGCTGTTGAATATCAATCAGGTGCTGGTGCACCTGCCGGCCTACAGCATCGCGAACCTGCGCTTCGGCATACGGAACGAGCGCGACTCAGGCACGGGCTGGACCATGGCGTTGTTCGTCAACAACGTGGCGAATACTCAGGCACTGCTCGACCCGCAACCACAGATTACGCTCGTGAGCCCGGCATTCACCCGTTACGTGGTCAATCGTCCACTTACCATTGGGGTCGATGTCAGCTACGAGTTTCACTGACGGGTTGCCGGAACGCGCCGGACGACTCCGGCGCGGCGGCCAGGCTTCAAGGTTCAATTGAGGTGATGTCCATGCAAGTCGATCTGTCGGGCAAAGTGGCGATTGTGACCGGCGCCGGTCAGGGCATTGGCGAGGAGATCGCGCATACATTCGCGCGCGCCGGCGCCAAGGTGGTCATTGCGACCCGTGGCAGCAATGGCGCAGCGGTCGCGGAGGCGATCACGAAATCCGGTGCGACCGCCTGGTTCAGCCAGACTGACGTCGGTCACCACGAGCAGGTACGGCGCGTGGTCGCCGCCACGGTGGAGCGGTTCGGCCGGCTCGACATCGTCGTTCACAACGCGGCGGTGTATCCGATATACACGATTGAGGAACTGTCGGACGAGAATCTTGAGCGAACGCTGGCCGTCAATCTGAAGGCGGGATTCTGGTTCATAAGCGAGGCCGCCCCACACCTGCGCAGGCAGGGGGGTGGTCGCTTTCTGTTCACCTCCTCGGTCACCGGCCCGAACGTGGCGATGCCGGGTACTGCGCACTACGCCGCGTCGAAAGGCGGGATGAACGGGCTGATCCGCACGGCCGCGCTTGAATTTGCGCGCCAGAACATCACCGTCAATGGGGTGGAACCGGGCTACATCCTCACCACAGCCATGCTCGCGCTCGGTGGACCTGAAGCAATTGCCGAGATGGCGCGCCAGATCCCGATGGGAGCACTCGGCAAGCCCGCGGACATCGCCAACACGATGCTGTTTCTCGCTTCTGATGCGGCGAGCTACATTACCGGTCAGACCATCGTGGTGGACGGGGGCTCCACCCTGCCTGAAAGCCCCGTGGTGCTCGAGGCGTTTTACGGCACGACGCGCGGCTGACGGGTTCCAGTTGCCCGCAATTTCGCGCTCCGGACGGGAAGCGCCGTTCACTCCTGGTCAAGCGCACCGACCTACGGCACATCGGCTTGCCCGGGGTGGGCTTGCCGGCTCGCGCAGCGTAGCCGCCGAACTGCGCGGCGGCGTCGTATATCGATATCGCGGCAGCTCAGCGACCGCGCACCGTATCCGGCCACGAAATCTCGAACGCGTGCCGGGCAGACCGCCATCACAGGCACGGCGACAGCTCAGCGGAAATGCAGCGTCGCGCGGACGCCGTAAACACGCGGGTCGGACAGGAAAACCCAAGGCGACCGGGTGACGCTGCCGTTCTGCAAGAGCGAACGTACGGCGGCATTTTCCACGTTGTTCACATACGCCTGAAATGTCCAGTTGCCGCTTGGGGAAGCGTACGTCACGCTGAGATTCGTCTTGTGATACGCACTGCGCTGCTCGTGGACCGTCTCATCGAAGCCGAGCCAGGCGCCCGTTTCAATGTGACTCGCGACTTCGGCCACCAGGTCGCCGCCATTCGACAGCGGGAACACGTGTCGATAATTCAAATTCAGATCCCACTTCGGCGCATTGAGCAGATCGGTGCCGCTGCAATTTTCGAACCCTCCAATCCCCTGGACCGCCACCGAGCTGCAGCGGCCGGGCGCGACCGGCCCGAGAACGGGATACACGAATTGGGTGTTCTGTGCATGAAGATATTCAACGTCACCACCGACGACATCACGCGCCGTCGCAGCGAACTTCGCCTGTACGTCCAGTCCGTAAATATGAGCCCGCCCCGCATTCAGCGTGACCGAACCGAAAATGGTCGGCGGATTGAGCGGCCCGACCGTAGATACCTGCATGTCCCGGTAGTACCAATCGAAGAGCTCGGCGTTGAACTGCAGCCGATTGTCGATGAATCTGTTCTTTGTGCCGAGCGAGTACGCGTTGAGCCACTCGGGCTTATAGGTGTCCGGTGGCAGACCCTGAAAGAACCCTCCGGCGTGCTCGCCGGTGCTGGCGCGCACATAGACCATCGAGGTCGGACTCAGCCGGTATTCGGCCGCACCCAGCCATTGGATCGAATGCCAGCCTGCCGCGCCGATTTCCGCGATGGTACAGCGTCCCGTGAGCACATCGTAACTCGTGAGGCTCGGATAGGAGCAGGCGGCTGCTGATGCGGTAATTTGCTGATAACCGTCTTTTGTCTTCTTCTCATAGGTGTAGCGGAGGCCGGCCGTTATGCGAAAGGCGCTGGTTACCTTGTACGTGTCCTGGGTGAACGCGGCATAGCTCTCGTCCATCATGTGCACGGGATTCAGAATGGGGAAAAATCGATATGGCGGATGCGGATAGTTGGTGGGTTGCCAGAACGACTGCGGCACGTGGTCGTTGTCAATCGACCAGTACGCTCCGACCAGCCACGTGAACGGGCTGTCCTTGTCATCATTCGAGGCCAGCCGGGCCTCGACCGACCGCATCTGCGACGTCGTATTGATGTAATTGTCAGCCATGCGCGGGTGTCCGAATATGTCCGCGTGAATGTGCCAATAGGCCGGTATCACCGTCAACGTTCCAAAGCCGAGATCCAATTTGAATTGCGCGTTCAGCCGCCAGTTGTCCAAG
This sequence comes from Pseudomonadota bacterium, assembly GCA_021817875.1. The sequence continues at coordinate 3,910 of JAKAFQ010000019.1, read as the reverse complement.
CGCTGGTACCCGTCTGCCTGGTAGCAGTAAGGGAACGCGACGTTGACGGCCGGCCCGATGCACCTCGGCTGATCTGCGGGAAGGAGCGGGTTGCCCGGCGGCGGCGCCTGCCACGGATTGGTCGGATTGGCGTATGCGCCGGAAGGTGTAATCGGGACGTCTCCGGAACCCTTTCCTCCCTCGTGGACATACTCCGCCTCGAGCAGCAATGACATCCGGTATTCCGGGGGCTTCCATAGCAATTCCGCGCGTCCCGCCGTCTGGTCAGCGTCATTGTAGCCGTTAGTCAGGTAACCCTGATGCTTCAGCCTATGGAAGGCCACTCTTGCCGCGACGGACCCGGACAGCGGAATATCCACGGCGCCGGTCGTCTCTATTTGATCATAGTTCCCGACGTCCACGCTCACATAGCCGCCGCGACGGCCGAGAGCCGGCCTGTTCGTGATGATGTTCACTGCACCGCCCGTCGCATTCCGGCCATACAAGGTGCCCTGAGGCCCTTTGATGACCTCGACCCGTGCCAGGTCATACAGCTCGCCGCTCGATGCCCAGGGCTCGCTGTTTGGAACACCATCGACACTCATGAGTATCGCGGGCGAATTGTAGGCGTTCATGTAGTTCGAGCCGACGCCGCGTATGTACACCTGCGGAACGCTCGCTGCGACGCCGATCTGCACCCCGGGAACCAGTCTGGTCAAGGCCGCGATACCGTTCGCACCCGTGTCGACCAGTGACTGCCCGGAAATCGCCTGGATCGCCAGTGTGGTGTGTTGAATGTTTTCCTGCCTGCGCTCCGCCGTCACAATGACCTCTCGCAGCTGTGGCGCGGCCGCCGTAGGCGAGCTCGCCCATACTGTCGCAGCCGGGCTCAACACCATGGACAGCAACATGATCCATCGGCGCATGACTTCCCCCATTTACGCAGCGTTATGTCTCGCGGGCCAGTGCCTGCTGGCGAACCGAGTCGCCGTCGACGCGCCATTGATGTGTCGAAAAGGCGGTCGACCCGGAGATTATCGGATAAGGTTGTCAAAGGAGAAATGATTGATATGCATGCCATGAATCGATGTCGACCATATGCTCTGGCGTGGAGAGCCCGACGGTGTTCGGCGCACCGGCGCGCAGGGTGTGGCGCGCCGCTGTCTTCATCTTGCATTCAGTGTGCGAATGGCCCGGACTGGCGCGGAACGTCAATGCGCAAGTCCGCGCGGGCCGGTCGGCTGTCCGCGGCGCCTGATTTGGCCGCTGCATTGACACCGGCGTGATCTCGGTGGGAAACTAGCCCAAAATTATGGCAGGTCGTCTTTCGACCCTGACCATGTGGGGGCCATGTGGAGTCAAAGGACGATGGAACTGCGCCATATCCGGTATTTTCTGGCCATAGCCGAGCATGCGAGCTTTACGCGGGCGGCGCAGGTCGTACACGTAACGCAGTCGACGCTGTCGCACCAGGTTCAGCAGCTCGAGCAGGAGCTCGGATATCGGCTATTTGACCGATGCGGCAGAACGGTCACCCTGACCAGCGCTGGCGAAGCATTTCTTCCCGGTGCGCGATGCGCCATCAGAGAGCTCGATAACGCGATCAGGGCCGTAAGAGGCGCCGGACGAGGTCTGACCGGAGAGATGACGTTGTTGATCGGGGCGCACGTATTCGCCACGGACATTCTGCCGTTCTGCTTGAGCGAGTTTGCGCGCAGCGCCTCCTGTGTTCAGATCAGCGTCCACGAGAGTCTTTCTGAAATGTTCAGGGACGATCTCGTGAAGGGCGGTTACGACTTCGGGATCGGCGAGGAGGACCCCGCCAGCCAATGTGCCGGCTTTGAACCACTATATTCAGAGGAATTCGGTCTGACGGTCTCACGCGACCATCCGATGGCGAAACGCAAACGCCTGCGGATGATCGAGCTGCACCGCTTACCGGTGGTCCTGCCGTCGCGCGAAATCGCGGCACGACGGATTTTCGACCATTGCCTTCAATCGGTCGGGGCTCAACCTACTATCGTCGCGGAGCTGAACCTGATAGACACGCTCTACCAAGTGGCTCGATGGACCAAAACCCATGCGGTGCTGTCGGCGGACTCGCAGGTTGGCGATGATCTGGTATTCATTCCCATAGACGATCCGAAGCCGGAGCGCATCGTCGGAGTTCATTGGAAGGCGGAATCGCCGCAGTCCCGCCTGTTCGTGGACATTGTGCACCAGGTCATCGCAACGATGGACGTGAAGAAACTGCCACGCTGGGCGCGCATGCGCCCCTGTGCCTCGCGCATGGAAGCATCCAGCGCCAATTGATGGCCTGTGCGTCCGCGGAACGCGGCGCCAGCGCGGAATCGGCCTGCTCGAGCGCCCGTCGCACCTGAAGCGTCCACGGCACTTGCCGGAATGCGCCACCACGGTGACGCGCGTTGCCGGTCGAAGACCAACGGCCCGCGCGGTACTCTCGGAGCTCAGCCTGTGGTGGGCGGGCCGGCAGCGCCGATGCATGACCGAGACGGTCGCGGCGTGCCGACAGAGGGAATGTCGGGGATACCCTTCCTTCATGGGTGAATCCCTGCTCGGCAGGCAACCTTCAGGGCCGGAGAATTCCAGCCGCATCTCGCCACTTCTATAGACCGCATCGATGCCCACAAACGATACCGATCATTTCCCTGCCCGAATGCAAAGCCGCTAACATCTCAGCACGACGTCCGGTCTGCGCGCGTACCGGAAACCACGCGCCATTGTGCACAACCGCGCCAGGAGAGGAACTGATGCCGGGACGCTCATCTCGTGCGAACTCCAAATCAAAACGACCCCTGGGCATCCGGGATCTCGCGATCTTTTTTGTTCATCGTGCCGCAGGCGCAAGCTCAGAATCACCGCAACCGATCCTGTCGAGCGCTGATCGACCCGGAGTCCGGTGCGCGCGCTCACCGCCCAGCCCCGTCCGTCGGCGCCGGCGACGATCCGCGATTCTGCCCTTGCGCCTCCCATCATGACGGCGCCCCGCCCGACGCACGATAGATTCCGCCTCATGGCAGCGCTGATGCTTGCCAGCTTCTTTGCCTTTGCGGACCGTAACATCTTCTTTCTCCTGATGCCGGCCATAGAGAAGGCGTTGTCCATCAGCGACACCAGGCTCAGCCTGCTGGCTGGAGCCGCATTCGCTGTCTTTTACAGCGTGATGGCCATACCTTTCGGCTGGGCAGCCGACCGCGTCAACCGCCGCAACCTGATTGTCGCCGGTGTCTTCTGCTGGTCGGTAGCGACGGTATTATGCGGTCTCGCGAGGACCTACGACGAATTGTTCCTGGCGAGAATCAGCGTCGGGGTTGGCGAGGCCACGCTGATTCCAACGGCAATCTCGATGATTGGCGACAGCTTTCCCTTTGAATCCCGAGGCCGCGTGATCGGTCTGTTCACCGCCAGCATCATGCTCGGCTCTGGCCTCGCACAGGTCGTAGGCGGGTATGTCTTGCGCCTGCTGCACGGCGCAGGCACCGTACATGTACCGGTGTTCGGCCACCTGCAGGTATGGCAGGCGGCGTTCGTGGCGGTCGGGCTGCCCGGATTTCTCGTCGCGCTGTTCCTGCTTTCGGTTTCCGAGCCACGTCGTGCAAAACTGCCGACCTCCGCCGCCAGTTCGGACACGCCGACGACGCAGTCCAATCTGACCGGCCACGTGCGCGCCCACAAGAAAGCATATGCCCTGACGCTTGCTGCATACACGACCTTCTCTTTTGTAAGCTTCGCAATCGTGCCGTGGAGCCCGACGCTGTTCGTGCGCAATTACGGACTCACGGCCGCGGACGCCGGCATGCTTCTCGGGGTCGCGACGTTGCTGGGAGGAGTTCCGGGAACCGTCACCGGAGGCATGTTAGGCGACTATTGGGGCAGGGCCGGACGCGTCGGCGCACGGTTTCGTCTGACG
>JAKAFQ010000433.1 GCA_021817875.1 Pseudomonadota bacterium | reverse complement strand
GTTGCGTTCCTGCAGGCGCTTGCGCAGGTACAGCAGCTGGATGTCCACGATGGCGCGGATCTGCTGCGAGCCGAGCGGATGGAACACCACGATGTCGTCTATGCGGTTGATGAATTCCGGCCTGAAGCTCTGCTGCACGATCTCCATGACCGCGCTCTTCATGCGCGCGTACTGACCTTCCCCGGCGTACTCCTGGATCACCTGCGAGCCCAGGTTCGACGTCATGATCACCACGGTATTGCGGAAGTCCACGGTGCGGCCCTGACCATCGGTGAGCCGCCCGTCGTCCAATACCTGCAACAGCACGTTGAACACGTCGGGATGGGCCTTCTCGACCTCATCGAGCAGGATCACTGCATAGGGCCGGCGGCGCACCGCCTCGGTGAGATAACCGCCCTCCTCGTAGCCGACGTATCCCGGGGGCGCGCCGATCAGCCGCGCCACGGAGTGCCTTTCCATGAACTCCGACATGTCGACACGCACCAGCGCCTCCTCGGTGTCGAACAGGAACTCCGCAAGCGCCTTGCACAGTTCGGTCTTGCCGACGCCGGTCGGGCCGAGGAACAGGAACGAACCGTTGGGCCGGCGCGGATCGGCCAGCCCGGCGCGCGAGCGGCGGATGGCGTTCGAGACGATCGTGAGCGCCTCGCCCTGACCGACGACGCGCCGGCCGAGCGCCTCCTCCATCCGCAGGAGTTTGTCCTTTTCCCCTTCGAGCATCTTCGAGACCGGGATCCCCGTCCACTTGGAGACCACCTCGGCGATCTCCTCTTCGGTCACCTTGTTGCGCACCAGCTGCGGCGCCTTGTTCTCCGCCGCCACCGCCCCGGCCAGGCGTTTTTCAAGTTCCGGGATCCGCCCATACTGCAGCTCCGCCATCCGGCCGAGATCGCCGGCGCGGCGCGCGGCATCGAGCTCCAGGCGCACCCGGTCGAGCTCCTCGCGGATCTGCGCCGCGCCCTGCAGGGTCGCCTTCTCGGACTTCCAGATTTCCTCCAGGTCCGCGTACTCTCTCTCCAGGCCGTGCAATGTCTCCTGCAGCGCCGCCAGGCGCTTGCGCGAGGCCTCATCCTGCTCCTTCTTCAGCGCTTCCTGCTCGATCTTCAGCTGGATGACGCGCCGCTCGAGACGATCGAGCGCCTCGGGCTTGGAGTCGATCTCCATGCGGATGCGGGCGGCGGCCTCGTCGATCAGGTCGATCGCCTTGTCCGGCAGCTGCCGGTCGGTGATGTAGCGATGCGAGAGTGTCGCGGCGGCGACGATCGCCGGGTCGGTGATGTCGACCCCGTGATGGACCTCGTACCGCTCCTGCAGGCCGCGCAGGATTGCGATCGTGTCCTCCACGGACGGCTCCTCGACCAGCACTTTCTGGAAACGCCGCTCCAGGGCGGCATCCTTCTCGATGTACTTGCGGTACTCGTCGAGCGTCGTGGCGCCGACGCAGTGCAGCTCGCCGCGCGCCAGAGCGGGTTTCAGCATATTGCCCGCATCCATGGCGCCTTCGGCCTTGCCGGCGCCGACCATGGTGTGCAGCTCGTCGATGAACAGGATGATCTGACCTTCCTGTTTGGCGAGATCGTTGAGCACCGCCTTCAGACGCTCCTCGAATTCGCCGCGGAACTTCGCCCCGGCGATCAGCGCGCCCATGTCGAGCGCGAGGATCCGCTTGTTCTTCAGGCCCTCGGGCACCTCGCCGTTGATGATGCGCTGTGCCAGACCCTCGACGATCGCCGTCTTGCCGACGCCCGGCTCGCCGATCAGTACCGGGTTGTTCTTGGTGCGCCGCTGCAGCACCTGGATGGTGCGTCGGATCTCATCGTCGCGGCCGATCACCGGATCGAGCTTGCCCGAAGAGGCGCGCGCGGTGAGATCGATGGTGTACTTCTCGAGCGCCTGGCGGCTCTCCTCGGCGTTCGGATCGGTGACTTTCTCGCCGCCGCGAATCTCCTCGATGGCCTTTTCCAGGGCGCCGCGCACCACACCGCTGTCCCTGAACAGCTTGGCGAGCGTGCGGTCCTCGAAGGCCGCCAGCACGAACAGCTCGCTCGGGATGAACTCGTCGCCGCGCTGCTGCGCGAGCTTGTCGGTGACATTGAGCACCCGGGTGAGATCGTTCGAGACATGCACTTCCCCGGGCGTGCCCTCCACCTTGGGCATCCGGTCGAGGATCGCGCCGAGCTCCGAGCGCAGCTTATTGACGTCCGCGCCCGCCTTCGCGAGCAGCGGCCGCACCGTCCCGCCCTGGCTGTCGATGAGCGCCAGCATGACGTGCGCCGGCTCGAGAAACTGGTGATCGCGCCCGACGGCGAGCGACTGCGCGTCGGAGAGCGACTGCTGGAAGCGGCTGGTCAATTTATCCATTCTCATGGAGGAAACCCATCTGCGCTGGTCGTTGCCAAGTCACCGGTCGGTCCGTGGACATTTCTCACGGCCCATCCCTTCCAGGGATCCCGGGCGGACGCTCGGCATCGGGCCTCGCCGTTCGCCCGCGATCGCGGGCCCGCCGATTCGCATACGGCAGATCCGCGTATCGGCACTACCAGCGCAATGGGGGCGCAATTCGGCCGGTTCAAGCCCAAGTTCCCCGGCAGTCAGTATAATTCGCGGCCCCGATCGACCCTCCGGAGCGCTCCGATGACCGAAGATCTGCAGACCGAGCTCGAACGCCTTCGAGCCGAGAACGAGCGCCTGAAGAAAGCCGGGCGGGGCAAGCTCGCAATGAAGGTGAGCGAGAAAGGCGCGCTGTCCGTCTACGGAATGGGCCGCTTCCCGGTCACGCTGTACAAGGAGCAGTGGCTGCGCCTGCTGTCCATGGCCGAGGAGATCAAGGCCTTCATCGAAGCGAACGATGCGAGCCTGAAGTCAAAGGAATGAGGGCGTCGGCCCTCGCCGCCGCGCACCGCCCCGGGCAGGCCGCCGCTGCGGCTGCCCAAACCGAACCGACGCCGCCCAACACAAACACCCTCGATGCGCGTCCGCGGCGCTGGGCGGACCCCTCGGCGGCCGAGGCTCGCGGCCGGCATGTCAGCCGAGAGATCCGGCCGTTCGTACAGAGGATGCCCGCGGCGCGAGCCAGATCAGCGCCGCCATCCGCCCGCACCGCCCGTCCCGCCGGTAGGAGAAGAACCGCCGCGGATCGGAGTAGGTGCACCAGCCTCCGCCATAGACCCGGTTGACCCCCAAGGCCGCGAGCCGGCGCCTCGCCAGGCCGTACAGATCGCACTGCCAGCGTCCACGCGCATTGCCGAGGAGCGCCGAGGCGGCGCCGGGGTCCCCGGAAATGAAGGCGCGATGCACGTCATCGCCCACCTCGAAACACGCCTGGCCGATCGCAGGCCCGAGCCAGACGAGCAGCTCACGGGACGGCACGCGAAGGGCGCCCACCATCGCTTCCAGTACCCCACCGGCGAGTCCCCGCCAGCCGGCGTGGGCCGCCCCGACCGCTGAACCGTCGGACGCGCACACCAGCACCGGCAGGCAGTCCGCCACCTGTACCACACAGACCCGCTCGGGCCTGCGGCTGATGGCCGCGTCGGCCACCGGCCGCGCACCCGGGTCGCTGTCGAGATCGGCGACGCGGCAGCCGTGCACCTGCTGGAGCCAGCGCGGCTCCGAGGGCAACCGCAACCGGTCCCGCAGGCGCGCGCGATTCTCGAGCACGGCCTCGGGCGCATCGCCGACGTGCGAGGCGACATTGAGCGTCTGGAAGGGCGGTGCGCTCACCCCACCGGTGCGCAACGTGAAGGCCGCCTGCACACCGGGCGGCGCCGGCCAGTCGGGCGCGATCGAGTCAGCCGGCCCCATGCGTGTCCTGTTCCAGCGCGCGCACCAACCCCGTCATGTCCCCGGGCAGGGGCGATTCCCATTCCAGCGGCAGACCGCTGACGGGATGCTCGAGCGCCAGGCGGGTGGCGTGCAGCGCCTGGCGTGGAAAAGCGCTGAGCGCGGCGGCCAGCGCCGCGCTGCATCCGGCGGGGAGCCGCCGTCTTCCACCATAGACCGGGTCGCCCACGATGGGGTAGCCGACGTGCGCCAGATGCACCCGGATCTGATGTGTCCGGCCCGTCTCGAGCTGCACGCGGGCCAGCGTGTGCGCGCGGAAACGTTTGACGATGCGGTAATGGGTGAGCGCCTCCCGGCCATCGTTGCGCACCGCCATGCGTGTGCGTTGGGTGCGATGCCTGCCGATCGGCGCATCGACGCTGCCTCCACCGGTCATGACGCCGCTGCAGATCGCCAGATACGTCCGTTCGATCTCGCGGCCAGCCTGCCCGCGAGA
>JAKAFQ010000432.1 GCA_021817875.1 Pseudomonadota bacterium | reverse complement strand
TCAATCGAAGTGGCTCTTACCTCTTGCTCGTCTTTGTCTCCTCAGCGTTGCCATCGATGCCTCAAGCGTCAGACTGCGGCACTACAACCGGCCTCTGTGTGAGCACAACCACGTGCTCGGGCCACCATGAAAGCCGCGCGTTCGGGCCTCACACCAGAATCGGCCTTTGACGGCCCCAGCATTGGTCAGGTGCACCGAACGCCGGTCTGACCAGTAAACTCATTGAATCTGATCGCAGGTCCTGACAAGTATCAACGCCTCTCGATCGCAGTCACTCATGCGGGCTGTGGCGTGAAGCGCTCCTTCTTTGCCATCACTGCCCACACTATCCGTGCGTTCTTCGCTGCGACCGCCACGATGGCCTTGTGGTAGCCACAGCGTGCGTGGATAGACTGCACCCATCGCGATAGTCGATCCGTGTGACGCCTCGCTGTTTGCAGCACGGAGCGGGCGCCAAGCACCAGGAGCATGCGCAAATACGCATCCCCCCGCTTGCTGATATGACCCAGTCTGTTCTTGCCACCCGATGACGACTGCCGCGGCGTCAGCCCCAGCCAGGCGGCAAACTGCCGGCCGTTGCGAAACTCGGCGGCTGAGCCCACGGTGGCGACGATAGCCGAGGCCGAAATCGGCCCAATGCCGGGAATCGTCTGCAGACGACGCGCATCTTCGTTGGCACTCGCCAATCGCTTGAGCTCGAGGTCATACTCGCCGATCCTGATGTCCAGGACCCGCAGGTGCTGCTGCAGGTCACGGATCGCCCGAGCAGCCAAACTCGGCAGGGTCTCGAAGTGGGCGGACAACTCTCGCCGCAGACTCTCCACGCGCTGTGGTATCACCACCCCAAACTCCGCCAGCAAGCCCCGGATCCGGTTCACCACCGCCGTGCGCTCAACTACGAAGCCCTGGCGAACACGATGCAGTGTGAGCAGCGCCTGCTGATCCAGGGTCTTGATCGGCACAAAACGCATGTTGGGCCTGCTCACAGCCTCGCAGATCGCCTCCGCATCATTGCCGTCGTTCTTGCCGCTCTTGCGATACGGCGCCACAAACATCGGTGCCATCAGACGCACGGAATGACCCAGCGCCTGAAAGCGCCGCGCCCACTCATGCGCACCCGTGCAGGACTCCATGCCGATCAGGCTCGGTGGCAGCTGCGCAATCAACTCGGACAGCTTGCCACGACCGACCAGCCGCCGGAGTACCACCCGCCCGTCGCGGTCCACTGCGTGCACGGCGAACACGTTCTTTGCCAGGTCAATCCCAACGGTCGTAAGCTCTCCCATGACTTCCCCTCCCGGTTCGATCGATGAAATACGCCATCTCGATCGTGGCACAGCTGATGCCGTGCCGGGCAGGGGGAGTCCCTTACATACCAGAGCCCAAAAATACCCACGCCACTCGAGCCCAATGCCAGCCGCCGCACCTCCGATGGCGCGCGCAGATCCATTTCACTAGCCGGCAAAACTTCAATTCGATAGGACGCGGTAGTGGAAAAGGGGAGGAACGCGAAACCGCGACCCCGGCATTATGAACTCTTCGAAAGGACTTGGGACGACTTAGGTTTGCCGACGCCCAAGTCCGTCAAGAAAGACCGCTTCCGCACCCTCGTCGAACGGCTAGCGGGACCGCATGCATCGCATGCTTGCGCCTCAAGCCCGATCTCTTGACGTTGCGCGTTTGCGCGTTTGCGCGCTTGCGTAGCGATTCTCAATCGATACTTTCACAGGCCGCGCCAATCCCCCGCTTTGGATAACCACGTCAAACTTTCGATGGCTCTCGGGCGCGCCCTATCAACGCCGCGCGCTGGCGGTGACGGTGCGGGACCAGCGCTACGAGGTCCTGGGTCACCGTGACCGTCATCCGGTGGCGGGCAGTGGCCGCGCACACCTGCCGCACCTGCTCCTCTCGCCCGTGCACGAGCATTACCGAGACACACGCTCGGTATGCGGTTCACGTCGGCGACAGACTCCCCCATGACTTCAGGCGAGATTGGATCGAGGCACACACGCGCCTGTTGACCGGTTTGGGCGCCACGCCCGCGCGCCGTGCGGGTTCCCCCATGATGATAGCCTCACAGCGGGGCGGGGATGTTGCTGCGCGCTCTCGCGCAGACGCGCTATACTGCCGCACGCGGCGCCGCGCCGGCCACGACATCCAACAGGAGTGATCGAATGAACCACTCGCAGGTGACCCGCAGAGCGTTTCTGAAATCCTTGAGTCTCGCCGGCGGCGCGGCGCTGGCCGGCGTCGGCCTGCCGCGCGGCGTCCTGGCGGCGAACGCCGGCGCCGACATCGCGGGTCTGCGGCGACGCATCGAGCACGTGATCGTGTTGTTTCAGGAAAACCGCAGCTTCGATCACTATTTCGGTACCTACGAGCACCCCGCGGGAGCAAAGGTCACGGGCATTCTCGATCGCGACGGCAGGATCGATCCGCGCTTCCACGGCCTGCAGAAAAGCCCCGCCGGCATCGCCTACCCCTATCTGCCGGTGCCGGATAACATCCCCGCCTTCAACGAAACGCTCCTGCAGAACCTGCCCTTTCACCTCGCGCCGTTCATGCCGGCCGGGGAGAACATGCCGTGGGACCCGGAGCATCACTTCTTCCGCATGTACGCGCAGGTCGACAACGGCGCCATGGACCAATTCGTGGCGCTCGCGCTGAAGAATCATCACGCGCCGTTCAAGGCCGGCGAGCAGCGCGATATCATGCTGATCTCCGAGTCTCGGCCCTCGGGGCCCGTGCTCGGCTTTTACACCCGCGAGGACATCCCGGACTACCATCGACTCGCGGACGAGTACGTACTGTTCGATCATTTCTTCCAAGCCATGTCCGGCGGCTCGACCTGCAACGCGCTGTATCTGGTCGCGGCGCACTCGGCGCTGTGGCCGCAGGCACCGGCCACTCTGCGCGGCAGCTTTGATCCGCCCATCTTCGACCTGCCCTATGACCAACATGGGGTGCTCATCAACGATCTGCCGCCGCTCAACGGGCCGACCGAGGCTTGGGGCGGCGCGATCGAGTACAGCCCGCCTCCGGAGTATCAGACCTACCCGAACATCGGCGATAGGCTGAACGCGGCGGGCGTCTCCTGGGCGTGGTACAACGAGGGCTGGAACGCCGTGAAGCCCTGGGCGATGAAGACGGCGTTCGGCCGCGACAGCGGCTCGGCGGTGGTCGATTCCGGTCGGCTGTACACGCCCTACCACAACCCGTTTCAGTACTATCCGAGCTGGTTCAGGAACGTGAGCAGAGGCCACATCCGCGATAGCCAGGACTTCTTCGCCGATGCTCGCGCCGGGCAGCTGCCCAGCGTGTCGTTCGTCAAGGCCACGGGTGCGCACGATGAGCATCCGGCCGAATCCGCGCCACGCTGGGGCGAGCAGTGGGTGATGAGCCTGCTGCGCGCGTTGGGCGAAAGCCCGGTGTGGGACAAGACGGCCGTCATCATCACCTACGACGAGGGCGGTGGGTTCTGGGATCACGTGCCGCCACCGCGGCTCGATTTCTACGGCTGTGGCACCCGCGTTCCGGCGCTGCTGATCAGCCCATGGGCGCGCCGGGGCTACGTCGATCACCGCATTGCCAACACCACCTCCGTGCTGGCGCTCATCGAGGCCCGTTTCGGTCTGCTCCCGCTGCAAAAGCGCGACGCCGAGGCGTACAACCTGCTCGATGGGCTCGCATTCGCTGGTGCTGCGCGCGAGCCGCGATTCGACTGAGCCGCCGCGCGTGAGGCTTGCCGGCGCGAGCGCGCGCCGCCGAATTTTTCCAGAGATCGGATAAGCGTCGTGATGTTCGACCGAACGGTGCACGGTATTTAATTCGGGCGCTGCGTGGCCCATGACACTCAGTCGCGCCACAGCCTCGAATATCCGCAAGTCCGCTACCTTCTCGATAGTGATGGCACAGACGTGCAATAAGCTTCGTTCATGGCAATGTCGCCGTTCTCATCATTGCCAGTTTGCCAGTCGATGATGAGAACGGGGTTTGCGCAATGAGCCGCTCCATATGCTTCGTATCCCGGCTCGTGCGATGGACGCCTCAAGCCAGCCCCAAACGCAGGGCGAGCGCAGCCAGCGTGATCAGCAGGACGGGCACGGTCAGGAGGACGCCCACCTTGAGGTAATACCCCCAAGTGATCGTCATGCCCTTGCGCGCGAGCACGTGCAGCCAGAGCAAGGTCGCCAGACTGCCAATCGGCGTGAACTTCGGCCCCAGATCACAGCCGATGACATTGGCGTATATCATGGCCTCGCGCACCGGGCCGGCTGCGTT
>JAKAFQ010000431.1 GCA_021817875.1 Pseudomonadota bacterium | reverse complement strand
GGGCTGGCTGCTGGCTTTCCCTGCCCGTTGGGGCAGCCGGCGGCGAGAAAAATAGACTGGGCTACGTACGTAGATCTTGGAATGTAGGGCTCTTGGACGGGGGTTCGATTCCCCCCGGCTCCACCAATAGCACGGCTGATAACGTCGCTGAGAGTGTGAAAATTCGATAGAAAACAGCGAGTTATCATCCTAGTATGTCCGGCTCCGTCCGATGGCGTCCGTTGACATTACCCCTAAAGACGGGGTAAATACAAGGGTATCAGACACCATCGGACGCGAGTTACCCCACCGCGATGCCTCTTACCGATATCCGGATCCGCACCCTCAAACCGCGCGACAAGCCCTACAAGATCACCGACGGGGCCGGTCTATTCCTGATCGTCCGGCCGAACGGGTCCAAGTGGTGGCGCCAGAGATACCAGTTCCAGGGTAAAGAGCAGCTCTTGTCGCTGGGCACTTACCCCGACACCGGCCTCGCTGATGCACGCGAGAAACGCGGCGCCATCCGCAAGCAGGTTGCCAAGGGGATCGACCCGAGCGCCGCCCGCAAGGCAGCGCGAGCGGCCTTCGAGGACTCGTTTGCCGCGATCGCCGCCGAGTGGCTCACCAAACGCGACGGCGAGATTTCCGACAGCACCCTCGAGACGACCCGCGCCAGATTCCAGACTTGGGTATACCCCGTCATTGGGTCGAAGCCGATCGCCTCGCTGGATCCGCCCGCCGTGCTCGCAATGCTGCGGCGGATCGAGTCGCGCGGGAAGGTCGAGACGGCCCACCGGATCAAGTCGGCATGTAGCCAAGTTTTCCGGTTCGCGATCGCCACCGGCCGCGCCCAGCGTGACCCGACCCTAGACTTGCGCGGCGCACTCAAGACGCCGAACGAGCGCAACCTCGCCGCGATCGTCGAGCCGCGTGCGGTCGGCGAGCTGCTCCGTGCGGTCTGGAGCTATCAGGGATCACCGCTCGTCGAAATCGCGATGAAGTTGTCCGCGTACCTGTTCGTCCGGCCGGGCGAGCTGCGCGCCGCCGAGTGGGCCGAGTTGAACCTCGCCGCTGCCGAGTGGCGGATCCCCGGCGAGCGGATGAAGCGCGGACGGCCGCATATCGTCCCCCTCGCCCGCCAGGCCGTGGCGCTGTTCAAGGATGCCGAACTGCATTCGGGCGGCGGTCGGTTCGTCTTTCCGACCTCGCACGATCCGAAGCGACCCATGAGCGAGAACACGATCCGCGCCGGCCTCGCACGGCTCGGGTACGACGGCGAGAACGGCAACCCCGAGCACACCGCGCACGGCTGGCGATCGACCGCGAGCACCCTGTTGAACGAGGCCGGCTATAACGCCGACTTGATCGAGTTGCAGCTCGCACATCAAAGCACCGACGACGTGCGTCGCGCCTATAACCGCGCGCTCCGGCTCGAGGAGCGGCGCGCGATGATGCAATGGTACGCGGACAAGCTCGACGCACTGCGGGCGGCAGTGTCGAAGTGAACAAGAAATCACCACTTCCCGGCATCTGGCGAGTCCGCGGGCATGGCGCAATTGTGCCGAGCGCGATAATCGCAGCACTCAGGCGCGGCGACGAGCTGCTCGACTCCGAGCGCGCCCTGCTCGCCACAGTGCTCGAGCGGCTCGAGGCGGCCGAAACGAACACCAGGCGCAAGCTCGGGATCACCGCGAGCCGTTCGCGCACCGCCGAGCGCGACCTCAAGGCAGCGGCCGAGTTTCTGCGGCAACGAGCGGCCGGCAAGGGCTACCGGCTCGCGCTCGCCGCCGCTACCGCGAAATACGGGGCGGCCGCGCGGCATGCGGTCGAGAGTGGCGAGACACTCGCACGCGCTCGAGGCTTGATTCTCGCCGAGGCGCTTAATCAGCGTGACCTCGCGGTGGTTGCGCGGGCGCTCGGCCAGGCGCAGCACATTGGAAGGGGTCGCAGGTGATCGCCGCTTATACGGCCTCTGACGTGGTTTTCGCCTTCGGGCTTTTGGTCGAACGCACAGGAGCGGCAAATGAGGGACGTTGAGCCATGGCGCGAGCGACAGCGCCATTCACATCGGCGCATGGACCCGCGTCTCAAAAAGATCGACGACTTGCTCGAGGAACTTTGGCGCGAGATTCGCGATGGCCGGATTGAAACCGACTGGCAGCCGATCACGATCATCGGGCGCGTGATGAAGCAGGGCGTTACGGGAGCGGCACAACGCGGCGCACCGCTCGCGCCGCTCTCGCGCAAGCTGCGACTGGTTCTCGCGGCTGTTGGTCGGTTGCCGACGGAACAACAGGAAATTCTAGCCGAAGAACACGGGTATTCCCGGCAATTCCCGAACGGCGTCAAGGTTAGGCGGCTGAATCGTCGGCTCGGCTGGAGATTCGGGGAAACCAAATATAACGACCTTTTGCGTTCCGCGCGGAATGGACTTCACGCGCTTCTTTTCGGTGATGAATGTCAATAACTTACTGATTCCATTGGTCGTTAGATTCCGGAATCTAAGGACATTCTGATTTACCCATGATGTCTTATGATTCATTCACGGTCACGCGGGGATTGTGATGAAGCAGACGACACTGGCGGGATTTGAGAAGTACGGGAAGACGACGCGCCGGGCGCAGTTCCTGGCGGACATGGACAAGATCATTCCGTGGACCGAGCTGGCCGCGGCGGTACAAACGGTGTATCCGAGGGTTAGCGAGAACGGTGGCCGCCCGCCGATCCCGCTGGAGCGGATGCTGCGGATCTACTTCCTGCAGCTTTGGTTCAACCTGTCCGATCCGGCAGTGGAAGAGGCACTGTACGACTCGGTGGCGATGCGGGAGTTCGCCGGCATCGACTTGGGGGTCGAGGGGGCCCCGGATGAGACGACCGTGTGCAAATTCCGTCACCTGCTGGAGAAGAACAAGCTTGGCAAGGTGTTGCTGACGGCGGTGAACGATCATCTGCATCGCAGCGGGATCCGGGTCGCCAAGGGCACGATCGTCGATGCGACGATCATCGGGGCACCCAGTTCGACCAAGAACCAGGACGGCAAGCGCGACCCCGAGATGCATCAGACAGCGAAGGGTCGGCAGTGGTACTTCGGGATGAAGGCGCATATCGGCGTCGACAGCGGCACGAAGCTGATCCACACGGTGCTGGTATCGGCAGCCAACGTGCACGATCGCGAGGCGCTGCCCCATCTGTTGCACGGCAAGGAGACACGGGTGTGGGGCGACCAGGGCTATCAGGGGCAGAGCGCCCTCATTCATGCGCGTGCGCCGCGAGCGAAGGACTTTACGAACAGGCGATACCGCTACCATGGTCGTGTCGACGAGATCGAGAAGGCGAAGAACCGCAACAAGTCGCGCGTGCGCGCCAAGATCGAGCACGTGTTCGGAGTGATCAAGAACATCTTCGGCTTTCGTAAGACCCGCTACCGCGGTCTCGCCAAGAATCTGCATCGGCTCGAAGTCACTGCGGCGCTCACCAATCTGTATATGGTCCGAAGACGGCTGCTTCAAACGTAGGGGGCGTGCCGGTGAAATTCGGGAAGGAGCAGTTCTGGAGGCAAATATCCTCGAATTGGGGACGGGAAATCCCGATTTCCTCTTCCTCAACGGCAAACCAGACTCCGCGATCTCATTTTATGACTAGTTTTTCAGACGTTCCTTAGCTCAATCGGCATGAATTGCTCAGCATCTACCTCGTGGGTTCCCATCTGCGCGACATTGAGCGTCTTAGTGGCATCCTCGGGTGCCGCCTCTGGGATGCCCGATAAGTGTCTGAACTACTCCGCTTATCCCGCGTCCGACGATTTAATAGGCGCCAATGCATCACCGAAAGTCGGTAAATCGAGCCCGGGTTACAAGTATCGGACGCTGGTGAGGCAGCATGCCAGCGATCCACCGAACTTTGCAGGTCACCTCCAGATAGTGGAATTCGGATGTGGGAGCGATTGCCATCTGCTTCTGATAATCGATAAGAAAACCGGGGACGTTTGGCGTCAGAAGGCGAACCAAGCGAGCGCGGCGCTTGGTTATGGCTACAACATAGCAAGTCGTCTGCTCGTTGCCGATCCCCCGGAGGATATCGAGCAGCAACCTGCGGGCGGCTTGTTGAGGAGCACTGTTAAGTCAATTTCGTACGTGTGGGACGAGCCTCATCACGTTCTGCGCCCGTTGTCCGGTTGCGACGGCTACTACCAAGCAGAAACTAGAACTAGAACGAAGTGACATGCCCAGTATCCGTTCAATCATTAAGGTCGAAACCCGCTGTTCGTCCCGAAGCGTCTCCGATCGGCCAGTTCCGGCCCCTCGTG
>JAKAFQ010000430.1 GCA_021817875.1 Pseudomonadota bacterium | reverse complement strand
GCACTCGGGATTCGCGAGCCCGTTCAGGATGTCGCCGAGCACGGCTTCTACTGCACCAGCGGCGAGGTCGCGCCCGCCATGTCGCAGCCGGTAATCCGCGCTTGGCCCGCGAGCAGCGCCACGTACTGCGCGACGGCACGCCGCCAGGCGCTTTCCTCCAGATACGCGGCGATGCGCGGATGCACCTGCTCGAAGGGCAACGCTGCGCCCTCCACCTTGCGCTCCAGACGGATGATGTGCACGCCATAGCGTGTTTGCACTGGTTCGGCGCAGGTCTCGCCTGGCCGCAGCCGCGACAGCGCAGCCTCGAACTCTGGTGTGGTGTCGCCGCTTGCCACTTGGCCGAGCCGCCCGCCGTCGCGTCCCGACGAACAGTCGGAGAGCGCGCGGGCTAGCGCGCCAAATCGTTCCGGTGATGCGCGGAGTTCCACGAGCGCCGCTTCGGCGCGGGCAAGCGCCGCGGCATAGCCACCGGCGTCGCCACGGTCAGCCTGGAACAGGATGTGCAGCGGCTCAAACAGGTCAGACGTACGGAAGCGACCAGGATGGGCGTCGTAATACCGCCGGCAGATCGCCCCGTCCGCAGTGGGCGTGCGGATCTCCGCCTCGAGCAGGCTGCGAATCAGCGCGTCCTCCTCGGTTTCGCGCAGTCCCTCTTCCGTGCGTGGCTCGGGCTCGAGGCCGAGTGCGCGAGCGCGTTGCACCAAAAGCTCGCGGATCACCAGCGCACGCGCGGCTTCCTCCCACGCGGCTTTCGGCGAAGGGCCGGGATGGTTCTGGACCTCCCGCGCGATCTCGACGGCGGGAATCAGGACCGCGTTGACGATGACGGGCGGCGGTGGCTCGGCGGTGTGATGAATGACGGTGCGCATGCCGGTCATCCTCGCATGCTGGTTCCCGAGGGACGGGCAGGCCGTGCAGTGCGGACAATCTGGTAGCCCGACCGGCCCAAATACCACACCGGCGCGCTCCAGATATGCACGAGCCGGGTGAAGGGAAACACAAGAAAGATCGTCATCCCGAGGAACAGGTGCAGCTTGAAGACCGGGTTCACGTCCGCCACCAGCGCCGCGGCAGAGGGATGCAGGGTGAGGATTCCCTGTGCCCAGGCCATGAACTTCACCATCTCGCTGCCGTCGAGATGCTGTGTCGAGATCGGAATAGTGAGCAGGCCGAGCGTGAGCTGCACCCAGAGCAGCAGCAGGATCGCGATGTCGCCGAAACTCGACGTGGCTCGGATCCGTGGATCGAACAGACGCCGGTGGGCAAGCATCGCAATTCCGATCCAGCAGGCGACGCCCGCGACGCCGCCAAGGCTCATCGCCAGCACCTGCTTGAAGGTGTGGCTGATGCCCAGCGCACCAAAGACCGCGATTGGCGTCAGCAGGCCGACGAAATGGCCGGCGAAGATCACCAGGATGCCGACATGGAACAGGTTGGAACCCCACAGCATCTGCCGTCGCCGCAAGAGCTGGCTGGAGCCGGAGCGCCACGTGTACTGCGAATGGTCGAAACGCAGCACGCTGCCGATCAGGAACACCGTGAGCGCGACATACGGGTACCAGCCGTAGAGCGCGTTGGTCAGCCAGGTGCTCATCACCGTCCCTCCTCAGGCAGTTGTCGCGTCGCGCTGCGTCGCACGCAGGCGCGTGCGCAGCCGGTCCGTACCGCAGCCATCGATGCTCTCGCCGGGTCCGAAACGAACCGCCGCCTCCTCCCACGCCGCGTCCAGCGCCGCGAGATCATCGGGGTCGTCGTCGGGGATGGCGGACGCACCGGCTCGCGGCGCCTGCGCCAACGCGGCGACGGCCTGCATGACAGCGGCGTAGCCTCCATCACGTCGCGCCAGCCGTTCCGTCAGCACAGCGAGGATCGCGGCAGGCTCCGCGAGCAGCGCCCGCGCCTCCGCTGCCGGCAGCAGCGACAGGAACTCAAGAAACAGCGGCAGGAAATCCGGCAACTCGCCTCCCGCGACCTCGAGCCCGTGCTCCGCATAGAGCGCCAGCAGGTCGACCATCGCCTGGCCGCGGTCGCGGCTTTCGCCGTGCACGTGCTCGAACAGATGCAGCGAGACGGCCCGCCCCCGATCGAATAGGGCGACGTAGCGCTCCTGCAGATCGTAGAGATCCGCGGCCTCGACCTCGCGGAGGAAGCCGGCGACCGCCGCGTGCGATGTGGCGGGGAGCAGCGCCTCCTCCTTGAGGATGGCGGCGATCTCAGCAGTGGCCGTCAGCAGTTCCGCCGTGGGATATGACAGAAGGGCGGCGAGCGCGCGATAGGTGCGAGCCATCACTCCATCTCCATCGGCGTCTTGCGTCCCGATTTCTGGCCGAACAGGTCGAACCCAGTGCGCCCCGAGCACCCCTCACCAAAGGAGAAGCCGCACGCGCCACGCAGTTGGTACGCGTCATCCCCGGTCTCTCGGTGCACCGTCGGGATAACGAAACGGTCCTCATAATTCGCGATCGCCATCAACCGGTACATCGCCTCGATGTCCGCGCCGCTGAGGCCGACGCTTCCGGCCATGGCCTCGTCGATCACGCCATCGACAGTCTTCGCCCGCATATAGGCGCGCATGGCGAGCATCCGCCGGAGCGCGGTCTCAATGGGCGCGGTGCGCCCGGCGGTAAGCAGGTTCGAAAGATAGCGCACTGGGATGCGCAGCGAGGCGACGTCCGGCAATCCCCCCGCCTCTCCGAGATCGCCCTTCGCCGCGGCCGACTGGATCGGCGAGAGTGGCGGCACGTACCAGACCATCGGCAGCGTCCGATACTCCGGGTGCAGCGGGAAGGCGATGCGCCAGTCCATCGCCATCCGCCAAACCGGCGAGTGGCGCGCCGCCTCCAGCCACGCCTCAGAGATCCCGTCGGCCCGCGCCTGTGCCTGCACCGCCTGGTCGAACGGGTCCAGAAACACCTTGAGCTGCGCCTCGTAGAGATCGCCCTCGTCCGGAACCGAGGCGGCCTCCTTGATCCGGTCGGCGTCATACAGCACGACACCAAGATAGCGAATGCGCCCCACGCAGGTTTCCGAGCAAACCGTCGGCTGCCCCGCCTCGATGCGCGGGTAGCAGAAGATGCACTTCTCCGATTTGCCCGACGACCAGTTGTAATAGATCTTCTTGTACGGGCAGCCCGAGACGCACATGCGCCAGCCGCGGCATTTGTCCTGGTCGATGAGGACGATCCCGTCCTCCTCACGCTTGTAGATCGCGCCGGAGGGGCAGGCGGCGGCGCAGGCCGGGTTGAGACAATGCTCGCACAACCTCGGCAGATACATCATGAACGTGTTCTCGAAGGCACCGTAGATGTCCTTCTGCACGCCATCGAAATTCACGTCGCGCGAGCGCTTGGCGAACTCCCCGCCGAGGATCTCCTCCCAGTTCGGGCCCCACTCTATCTTCTCCATGCGCTCCCCGGAGACAAGGGAGCGAGGGCGCGCCGTGGGCATCGCCTTGCCTTCCGGCGCCGCCTGCAGATGCTCGTAGTCGAAGGTAAACGGCTCGTAGTAGTCGTCGATCTCCGGCAGGTCGGGGTTGGCGAAGATCTTGGCGAGCACACGCCACTTGGCGCCAATGCGCGGCTCGATATTTCCGTTTTGTTTGCGTACCCACCCGCCGTTCCAGCGCTTCTGGTTCTCCCACTCCTTGGGATAGCCGATGCCGGGCTTGGTCTCGACATTGTTGAACCACGCGTATTCCACACCCTCACGGCTGGTCCACACGTTCTTGCAGGTGACGGAGCAGGTGTGGCAGCCGATGCACTTGTCGAGGTTCAGCACCATCGCGATCTGCGCGCGAACCTTCATCACACGGTCTCCTTCGCGGCCGGTTCGTCGTCAAGCCAGTCGACCTTGCTCATGCGCCGGACGATGATGAACTCGTCGCGGTTGGAGCCGACTGTGCCGTAGTAGTTGAACCCGTAGGCCTGCTGCGCGTAGCCACCGATCATGTGCGTGGGCTTCAGCACCGCCCGCGTAACGGAATTGTGGATGCCGCCGCGCTGGCCGGTGACCTCGCTGCCCGGCACATTCACAATCTTCTCCTGCGCGTGGTACATCAGCGTCATGCCGGGATTGACCCGCTGCGAGACGACGGCACGGGCGACCAGCGCGCCGTTCGCGTTGTAGGCCTCCACCCAGTCATTGTCCGCAATGCCCGCCTCGCGCGCGTCGTCCTCGCTGATCCAGATCACCGGCCCGCCGCGGTTCAGCGTCAGCATCAGCAGGTTGTCGGTGTAGGTGCTGTGGATGCCCCATTTCTGGTGCGGCGTGATGAAGTTCAGCACGA
>JAKAFQ010000429.1 GCA_021817875.1 Pseudomonadota bacterium | reverse complement strand
CGGTGCGCCGACGGTGCAGATTGCCCGGCCGGGGAGGGCCTCATTCGGTGAGGTGGACGGGGCTGCGTAGCGAGAGACGACCGGGTGAGCGAGTGGCGCGGGTGGCGGCGATTGCGCTCGCGCTGTGCGTGACGAGCCCTGGTGCGCTCGCCGGAGCGCAGCCGGGCGCGGTCTCGGAGGTGATCGTCAATGCGCAGTCGGACGCCGGCGCGCTCAAGGCATTGCGCGGCGTCAACGGCGCTCCGAACCTGACGTTCCTCGGCCGCTCGCCGGTGCTACCGATGCCGCTGCTGAACGAGACCCGGGGTTACCGGGCGGCACACGTCAACCTGGTGCGCACTCATGATTCCGGCGGTGTCGGCGACATCGACTCCAACGTGGGCGATCTGCCGCCGCTGCTGCCGATGCCGCCCGACAAGCGGGCGGCGATCGCGGCCGCAATCGACCGCAATGTCATCTTCAGGAATCTGGACGCGAACCCGGACAATCCGGCGAGCTATCATTTCGGGCCGACCGACCGGATGATCGAGGGGATCCGGCGGATCCATGCCGAGGTGCTGTTTCGCCTGGGTCGCAGCGGCATGACGACGGCGCCACCGCCGGCGAACCTGAGGCGATACGCCGATATCATCCGGCATATCGTGCTGCACTATGAGCGGGGCTGGGATCACGGCATGCACGATGCGGTGAAGTACTGGGAAGTGTGGAACGAGCCGGATCTCGGCAGGATCTGGTGGCGCGGCACGCCGCAGCAGTATGACGCACTGTATGCCGCGGCGGCCCGTGCGGTGAAATCGGCGGATCCGCAGGCGCAGGTCGGGGGACCGACCATCGCGCTGGTGAACCAGAAAACGCCCTATCGCGAGGGATTTCTCGCCTTCGTGCGGGCGCATCATCTGCCGCTCGATTTTTTCTCCTGGCACTGGTACTCGGTCGGTGCCGATGACCCGTATCAGTTCGTGGAGATTGCCCGGTCGCTGCGCGCGCTGCTCGATCGTTATGGCTTCACGCACACCCGGAGCTTTCTCGACGAGTGGAATTACGATTTCAGGAAGCTGCATACGACGCCGCCGATCCAGGTGGCGAGTTTCCAGGCGAGCTCCCTGATCGACATGCAGGATGCCCCGATCGATCAGAGCGCGATCTACCGTGCCGATCATTTCTTCAATGTCTCGGGCACGCCGCGCACCCCGAGCGGGCAGGTGTTCCTTGACTTCGGCTCGCTGGTGGACACGCCCATTCGTCTGCGCAGCAGCGGCACGGACCACGACGGCTTCGCGGTCCTGGCGGCCCGCAACGCCGCCGGGAGCCGGATCCGCATCCTGGTCAGCAACTATCAGATCCCGGCGGCGGACATGGGACCGCGGCCGGGGGGGCTCGAGTTTCACGCGGACCATCTGTTCCGCATGCGCATCCTGCCGCGCCGCACCGTGCATTACCCTCCGGTGCGTCGTTACGAGTTGAACGTGCGCCACCTGGCGCCGGGGCGATACCGCTTCATCCGGCAGCGGCTCACCGCCGCAGGGACCTCGACCGAGCAGCGCATCCTGAGGGTCAGCGGTCCGATCCGGCTGGGCTTTACGCTGCCTGCGTACGTCGTGGACGCCATCGAGATCGAACGGCTCCCGGCGCGCCGCTCACCGGTCGCGCATCGCGCGGTGGGCAGCCGCGGGTCCGCTGAAGGTGTGCGCTGATGGGGCGCATCGCGCACTCTGCGTGGTGTCTCGCAGGTCCGGGCATTGCCGCTGAATGAATCGTGAGCGCCGCGTGGGGATGATTCGCAGTGCGGTGTCAGCTTGCCCGATACCGGCAGGACAGATTCAGGCAACTGGCGCTCGTGAACGAGGTTGAAGTCATGCTGACACGACGCATCGGCAGAAGCAAATCAGGCATGGAAGAGCGCCGGCTGGCGCGCCGGGAATTCCTGCAGGGATCGTCGGCGCTCGGGACGACGTTGCTGCTCTCGGGCGGTCTGGCGACGAATAGTGCCGCAGCCACCAGCGACGTGAGCGTCCACAGAGCGCCGGCCCCTTCGACACCACCTCTGCTGCAGGCCGACCTCCGCGATAGTCTCGATGCGAAATGTCGGGCGAAGCGGGTATTGGCGTACCGGGTGATCGATGACATGGAGCGCGATGCGGGCTGGACGGCGAGTCCCGTGGTCAAACGTCCGCTCCGGGGAATTCTATCCGGCCCCACAGACCTCTCATGGCCGATCATGTCCACAGTGTGGACAATGGCGCTGCGCCGATATTCCGGCCGAACCGCAAGGTCTGCCCACCATGGTAAAGCAAAATGCCTTGCACGAAGGCAGAGCCCGCAGCCGCCGCCATGCGCTGGAGACCACCAAAGTCCCTCTGCGAAACCGACGCGGCAGCCTTCACTTCGATGCCGACGATCTGTCCCCGCGGGATTCTCGAGAACAAAGTCAACTTCGAGCTGATCCTTGTCACGATAGTGAAAGAGTGAAACGTGCTCGTTGGGATCCCTACAACGTCCAATTGGGAATTACTTGTCGTCCATCCGGGAATGAGAGCCGAGCCCACCGCGTACGCTCCAATGACCGCAAACAGGGAACTCGAGTACAGGCCGTGCAGCATTTTTGGTGAGGCAATGCGAGGGACCTCGAGCGGCCGCGACAGTGACGGGCCGGAGACGCGAGTGTTCCCGGCGATTCCCAAGTGGATTCGGTGGGGCGCTGCGGGCGCAGAACCGGACCCGCGCCTGGGGTACGGCTGACGGCGGTCCTGCCGGCGCTTCCCCTTAATTTTTCTGAGTTTTCTCGACCGATTCGCGTTGCGCTCGCGCCCGGGCGCTGTCACGGATGCCCAGGCGGCACTTGCCTGGCTGCCTGAGGGCTGCGATGCTTCTGCCGGCTGCGCCAGTGGTGATCGGCTTCAGGCGCGGGGTGGGGGCGGGAACGGCCGGAGCGCACGTGCCCGGGAGCGTTGCGGGTCCCGGCCGGTGGTCAAAGTACCCGTACCGGGGCGGCAGCGCCCGCAAAGCGGCCCTTGCGGCAGAGTCCGGATGCAGTGGCTGGGCCGCAGGCGCCGGCGCACACTGCCCACTGTTTCCTGCCCGGGAGGCGCGGTGGGCCGGCTTCGCAGCAGCCGCAGCGCGCGAAGCATCCGCCGAGTCCAGGGCTTGCCTGGGGGTGCGGCGGACCCTGGGAACCGATGGGGGGTATCGACCGGGGGCGAGCCAACCCTGCGGTCCAATGCCGGTGCGCGCGCAGGGCGCTGCGCCGGGGGAAACGGGATGGACTTCAAGCAACTGAGATGTTTTCTCGCCGTCGCCGAGCAGCAGAGTTTTACCAAGGCCGCTGCGGCGATGTTCATGACGCAGCCGGCCATCAGCCAGCAGATCGCTGCGCTCGAGCGCCAGCTGCGGGTGACCCTGTTCCTGCGCAACACCCATTCGGTCCGGCTCACCCGCCCGGGGGTGCTGTTCAAGGAAACGATTTCCAAGATGTTCGTGGAATACGACGCGGTGATCAGCCGCATGCGCGCGATGGAGGCCGGCGTGGTCGGGGATCTGACCGTCGGGTTCATCGGCGCCAGCGAGACCCATTGGCTGCCGGATTGCATCAATCGGTTCCGCAGCGACGTGCCGGATATTTTCATCGAGTTGAAGCGCTACAGCGTGGTGCAGCTCGCCCGGGCGCTCGAAGAGGAACAGATCGATGTCGGGTTTACGCTGTCCGTCGGGCTGGCGGACCATGCGGCGCTCGCCACTCACACCATGCACGTCGGCAACACAGTGGTGGTCATGCGGCCGGATCATCCCCTGGCCAGCCGGCGTACGCTGACGTTCGGGGACCTGAAGGACGAGCGGTTCGTCCTGGAGGCGAACCTCGGCCAATCGTCCGTGCTGAAGCATCTGGAGATGAACTGCGCGAGACACGGCTTCACCCTGAAGATCGCCCAGTGGGCCACGGATTTCGAGACCATCCTCGCCAAGGTGGAGGCGGGGGTCGGCATCTCGGTGCTTTCGGCGCACCTGGTGGGCTTCCATCCCAACTACAGGATCCACTGCGTTCCCATGCACGGCGAGGGCACCGAAGTATCGGACGTCATGGTGTGGAAGAAGCGCAGCCAGAATCCGCTGGTGCAGAAATTCGTGAAATTCGTCAAGAACGTCGCGCCCGGCGACGCGCGCTCGCGCTGAGGTCAGTCGGTACTCGGCGGGTGTAAGGCTGCACCATCCGAATCGGACGGGGCACCGGGCGGGCCGCGCAGCGACCAGGATGAGCCCGGGCCCGGCCGCGAGCGCCGCGGAACGAGCCGATTCCCGGCG
>JAKAFQ010000428.1 GCA_021817875.1 Pseudomonadota bacterium | reverse complement strand
TCCCCGATTCGATTCAGGAGCACGGCGAGCGATGTCGCCTCGGACACCGAGCCCGCCTCGGCGCCGCTCGCCAGCTCCGGCAGCCGCGCCAGCTGCGCCGGCGGCAGCGCCGTCGCCAGCAGCCAGGCGAGCTGCCGGGAATTGATGGTGCCCGCGCGCCGCAGCCGCGTCCACAGTTCGCCGAGCACATCCTGCCCGTGCCCCGGGTCCCACAGCGCGAGCACCCTCGGGATGATCTCGATCGCCAGGTCCGGAGAGCTCTCCAGGACTTTCAGATACCGCCGGAGCGCCTCGGTCGGCTCACCGGCGAGCTCGGCGATGCGCGCGGTCAGCACCTCGGCACGCGGCAGCTGCTCCTGGTGCGCTCTGGCCTGGCGCAACAGGGTGGTGGCCCTCGCGGTATCACCCTGGGTGAGCGCCTGCTCGGCCAGCTCGCACAGGTAGTGCGCGGCCACCGTTCTGCGCTCCGACTGCACCGGGGCCGGCAGGGCGTGCAGGGTCTTCAGCGCGTTGGCCCAGTCGCCCTGGGACTCATAGATTCGCAGCAGATGATCGAGGGCGGCGTTGCGGTATTCCCTGGAGGCGGACAACTCCTCAAACAGCTGCTCGGCCCGGTCCATCAGGCCTGCGCCGAGATAATCCAACGCCAGGGCGAACGCGGCCTTGTCGCGCAGCGTCGAGGCGCCCTGATCACGCAGGCGGGAATGAATGGCGATGGCCCGATCGACCTCGCCGCGGCGGCGAAAGAGGCTCCCCAGAGCGAACTGGATCTCGGCCGCATCTCCGGCTTCGGCCATCCGCGCGAACACCTCGACCGCATGGTCGAAACGGTCATTGATCAGATGGTCGAGGCCGATGTAGTAATCACGCGGCAGCCGTACGGTGCGCCTGGCGCCGGTCAGCCGCCCGAGCAGCCAGGCAGCCAGGCCGATCGCCACGAAGGAGAGCGCGAGCAGGTAAGCGGGCAGCTCGATCACGAGTGAATTATGCGCTACGCGCGCAACGGGCGGTGGGTCACCTGGCGCGAGGGCCGCGGCGGACGTGCGCGCAGCGCTCCGCCCGGATCCCGGCTGTGCGGCTCAGCCCCGGATCGGTTGTCCCGCCCCCTGGTTGACCCGTTCCCTCAGATCCTTGCCCGCCTTGAAATGCGGCACGTGCTTGCCGGAGAGCGCCACGGCTTCGCCGGTCTTCGGATTGCGCCCCTGGCGGGGTGGCCGGAAGTGCAGGCTGAAGCTGCCGAAGCCGCGGATCTCGATGCGCTCGCCCTGCGCCAGGGCGTCGCTCATGACTTCCAGGATCTGTTTGAGCGCAAGCTCGACGTCCTTGGCCGGCAGATGTTTCTGCTTGGCCGCGATGATTTCGATGAGCTCAGACTTGGTCATGGTGCGCAGATTCGCCGCCGCTGCCGCTCGGCAGCGGCGGCGTTGAGGCATCAGCCACGATCCCCGATATGCTCTTTGAGCAGATCGCCGAGGCTCGTGCCGGTGGAAGCGGATTCCGAGGAGCGGTAGTTCTGCACCGCCTCGGCCTCCTCATGGGCCTCCTTCGCCTTGATCGACAGCGAGATGGTGCGCGACTTGCGGTCGACACCAGTGAACTTCGCTTCGATCTCATCGCCCGCCTTGAGCACCGTGCGCGCATCCTCGATGCGGTCGCGACCGAGCTCGGAGGCTCGCAACTGCCCCTCGACCCCGTTGCCGAGATCGATGATCGCGCCACGGGCGTCGACTTCCCGCACCACTCCCCTGACGATCGTACCCTTGGGGTTCTCGGCGATGTAGCTCGAGAACGGATCCTTGGCGAGCTGCTTGATCCCGAGGCTGATGCGCTCGCGTTCCGGGTCGATCGACAGCACCATGGCTTCGAGCTGCTGGCCCTTCTGGAAGCTCCGTACCGCCTCCTCGCCGGGCTGGTCCCAGGAGATGTCGGACAGATGCACCAGGCCGTCGATGTTGCCGGCAAGCCCGATGAAGATGCCGAAATCGGTGATCGACTTGATCTGGCCGCTGACGTGATCGCCGCGGTTGTAGTTCTCGGCGAACTCCTTCCACGGGTTGGATTTGCACTGCTTCAGGCCAAGGGAGATGCGCCGGCGATCCTCGTCGACATCGAGCACCATGACCTCGACTTCCTGTCCGGTGTGCACCACCTTGGCCGGATTGACGTTCTTGTTGGTCCAGTCCATCTCCGAGACGTGCACCAGGCCCTCGACGCCGTCCTCGATCTCGACGAACGCGCCGTAGTCGGCGATGTTGGTGACCTTGCCGAACACCCGGGTATGGGCCGGGTAGCGGCGCGCGATGTTCTCCCACGGATCGGCGCCGAGCTGCTTCAGGCCCAGGCTGACCCGCGAGCGCTCCCGATCAAACTTGAGGATGCGCACCTCGATCTCATCACCCACCTTGACGACCTCGGAGGGGTGCTTGACGCGCTTCCAGGCCATATCGGTGATGTGCAGCAGGCCGTCGATGCCACCGAGGTCGACGAACGCACCGTAGTCGGTGAGGTTCTTGACCGTGCCGCGCACGACCGCGCCCTCCTGCAGATTATCGAGCAGCGCGCTGCGCTCGGCGGAAAACTCCTGCTCGACCACCGCGCGGCGCGACACCACCACGTTGTTGCGCTTCTGGTCGAGTTTGATCACCTTGAACTCGAGCGGCTTGCCCTCGAGATAGGCGGTATCGCGTACCGGGCGCACATCGACCAGCGAGCCGGGCAGGAATGCCCGCACGTTGTCGATCTCCACGGTGAAGCCGCCCTTGACGCGTCCCGTGATGACGCCGGTGACGATTTCAGACTTGTTGAACGCGTCTTCAAGGCGCGTCCAGGTGCGGGCGCGCTTGGCCTTCTCGCGCGACAGGCGTGTCTCGCCGTTGCCATCCTCCACGGAGTCGAGGGCCACCTCGACCTCGTCACCGGCCTTGACCTCGAGCTCCCCGCGCTCGTTCTTGAACTGCTCGAGAGGAATGACGGCTTCGGACTTCAGGCCGACATTGACGACCACCACATCGGGTGTGACATCCACCACCAGCCCGGTGAGGATCATGCCGGGGCGAATGCGCTGATTGGCGAGACTTTGCTCGAAGAGCTCTGCAAAACTTTCTGTCATACCTTCACTCGCACGGTCCGCATACAGAAGCCGTGCATGTCACTGGAGCCATTGCGTCCGCTGCGCCCCAGGCAGATGCAAACACGGTGCGCGCATCCCGACACGCACCGACCGGAAAACCTTCGGCGAGACCGGCTTCCCAAGGCGCCGATCCCTCGCGATCACTGGTCTCGTGGGACTGCCCGCTCTCGCGACAGCGGAACTCAGGGTCTCACGCCCAGAGCGCGCGACGCCTGCCCAACTCGATCACGCGAGCAGTGACTTCCCCGATCGAAAACCCCGTGGAATCGATCACCACGGCGTCCGTCGCAGCAGCGAGCGGAGCGACCGCCCGGGTGGAGTCTCTCGCATCGCGCTCGGCGATCTCGCGCGAAAGGGCGGAGAGGCTAGCACCGGAACCCTTTTCCTTCAACTGGTTATAGCGCCTCAGCGCCCGTTCCTCGGGGCTGGCGGTGAGAAATACCTTCAATGCCGCCTCGGGGAACACGACGGTGCCCATGTCCCGGCCATCGGCCACCAGGCCCGGGAGCCGGGCAAAGGCGCGCTGGCGCGCCAGCAGTGCCGCACGCACCACCGGCCAGGCGGCGACGCGCGAGGCGCCCTGCCCGGCCGCCTCGGTCCGGATCGCCTCCGTGACATCCTGGCCGTCGAGCAGAACCCGTTCTCCCTCGTGCTCCACCCCGAACCGGACGTCCATGCAGACCGCAAGGCGCGCATGACCCTCGGTATCCTCCGCGTCAAGACCCCGCTTACGCCCGGCCAGCGCCACCAGCCGGTACAGCGCCCCGCTGTCGAGCAGGTGCCAGCCCGCGTAGCGCGCCACCGCCCGTGCGAGGGTTCCCTTGCCCGAGCCGCTCGGGCCATCGATGGTGAGGATCGGAACGCTCACGCCGCCTCGATGCGCAGACCCGCGGCGCGTGCCAGCTCGAGAAAACCCGGGAACGAGGTGGCCACATTCGCCACGTCCCGGATCTCGATGGGCCCGCGGGCCGCACAGCCGGCGACCGCGAAGGCCATGGCGATGCGGTGATCTCCATGGCTCTCGATACGGCCCCCGGAGAATCCCGAGCCGCCGCGAATACACAGACCATCCTCGAACAGCCGAGTATCGACCCCGAGGGCGCTCAGACCTTCGGCCATCGCAGCCAGGCGGTCGCTTTCCTTGACACGCAGCGCCGCGCCCAGCGCA
>JAKAFQ010000427.1 GCA_021817875.1 Pseudomonadota bacterium | reverse complement strand
CCCGCGCTCTGGAAAGACACGGCGATCATGATCACCATGGACGAGGGCGGCGGCTTCTGGGACGAGGGCTACGTGCAGCCGATCGATTTCTTCGGAGACGGCACCCGCGTGCCGCTCATCGTGGTATCGCGTTACTCACGCGGCGGACGCGTCGTGCACACATACTACGACCACGTGTCGTTCGACAAGTTTGTCGAGGCCAACTGGCTGATCCACCAGCGCATCTCGCCGTACAGCCGCGACAATCTGCCCAACCCCATCGCTTCCCCGGCCGATCCCTACGTGCCGCTCAACCAGCCGGCGATCGGAGATCTGCTCGGCATGTTCCGTTTCAATAACCGCCACTAGCGGGGAAACACGCCGCGCTCCCGACCCGCCGCCCGAGGAAGGGCGTCGGGCGAGTGTTTCAGCCCGCCCCGGGGCGCGCGGCGAACCCGGCGGCGAAATCCGCCTCGGGCACCTCGGCCTGCAGCCGGCTCAGCAGCTCCGAAAGGTCCTGCTCCTCCCCCGTCACCGTCGCCTTCAGCGCGCCGACCACCGCCGCATCCAGGGTTCGGCCCGCTGCGCGGTCGAGCTCCTCGAGCGCCACACGGACTCCGGAGGCCTGCCGGTACGGGCGCTGCTCACAGATCGCATCGAAAACGTCGGCCACCGCCACGATGCGCGACTCCAGGCAGATCGCCTCGGCACGCAGCCCCAGCGGATATCCCGAGCCGTCGAGCCGCTCATGATGCTGCGCGACGATGGTGCCGAGCGGCCACGGCAGACTGATGCGGGCGAGAATTTCCGGCCCGGTTCGCGTATGCGTCTTGACGAGCGCGTACTCCTCCGGGGTGAGACTGCTGGGCTTCATCAGCACTTCCTTCGGAACCGCGACCTTGCCCACGTCGTGCAGCATCGCGCCCAGGTACAGTCCCTCGAGCCGTCCGATTTCCAGTCCCAGCGTGCGGCCAATCGCAAAGGACAGCACGCCCACCGACCGCTGGTGCTTGCCGGTGTACGGATCGTGGTGGGCCTCCACGGCGCTGATCGCGTAGACGGTCTGGATCAGAGCGCCGTGACATCGGGTCAGGGCGCTCTGCAGCGCCTTTTCCTTGTCGAGGAGCAGTTGCTCCGGGCTGTTTGCCGGGTTCGGATCCACTGGTCGGCGACTGGAATTGCGACGGCTGGCGAACCGTGAGGCGCAGGCTCGGAATGCCTGCGAATCCGTGCTCAGTCGACCCCGCGCACATCGGCCTCCAGACGCATCGCGCGCCCGCGGCCAACCGTCCGGCCGCGACCTGCATGACAATTGTCACACATTCCAGCGCGCCGATTCAAGCCGCACAGGGATCGAACGTTCCGCAGCGACTGCTCGCCGGCGGCCCGTCCAGCGCAGCCAACGCCCCGAGCGAGCCCCGAGGCGATCCGGACGGGACGATTGGCCTTGGCTCCTGCGCCTACGGGCACAGAAGACGTTCAGATCCCCGCCGCAGTGTCCCGCAGATGCCGCGCGATGTCGCAAGACCACGACGGCATCGATCCAACACGGTTCAGCCTGCCCTGGCCTTCAGTGGCGCCAGGCCGAGAATCTGCCGGGCTTCATCCGGTGTTGCCGGCTCTTTGCCGAGCTCACGCGCGATGCGCACGGCACGCGCCACGAGCTGCGCATTGGTCGCCAGCTCTCCCTTGCGATAATAGGCGTTGTCTTCGAGGCCGACGCGCACGCAGCCGCCCATCAGCATCGCCAGCGTCGTCAGCGGCAGCTGCGCCGGGCCGACCGCCGCGCAATTGAAATAGGCGTCGGCGGGCAGCATGTCGATCAACGACAGCAGCATCTTCGGCGTCGCGTCACAGGCGCCCTGATAGCGCATGCCGAGCACGAGATCGATGTAGTAGGGCTTCTTCACCAGGCCCTTGTCGATCAGGTTGTTGACATCACGCAGCATCGCGTGGGAATACACTTCCATCTCGGGCTTCACGCCGAACTCGTTCATGCGCCCGACGTACTGTTCGATCTCGTGCGGCATGTTCGACCACGGCACCCCGGCATACTTGCCCGAGGTACGCATCATCGTACCCATGTTGAGCGAGGCCATTTCGGGGCCGGCCTGCAGGCAGGCGATGCGTTCGTCCTGCGAGAGATTCGGTCCGCCGCCGGTGCTGTCCTGGACCACGAGCGGGCAGCGCTCGCGGATCTTGCGGTGAATCTCGCGGAAGATGTCGACGCTGGCCGAATTCTCGCCGCTCGCGTCGCGCGCATGGATGTGCACGATCGCCGCGCCCTCGTTGTAGCAGGCGAGCGCCGATTCGGCGATCTCATCCGGCTGCTCGGGCACGTGCGGATTGATCTTCTTCGTGACGATCGCACCGGTCTGAGCGACCGTGATGATCACCTTGTTTTCGGGCAATGACAGCGGCATCGTCTATCTCCTCACACCAGCCCCATCGATCGAATACGCTCGATCAGCGTCGCGATTCCCGGACCGGCGCCTGTGCTCACGCGGGCGGATCCGCAACGGCCGCCGCCGTGCTCGAGCCGACGCAGTGCAGAAAGGCCTCAGCGATCGTCGCCGGATCGGGCGTGTCATGACACGCGGGCAATACCGTCAGCGGGCAGGCGACCGGAGCATCGGCGCCCACCGCGGTGAGCGCCGCCGGCAAGACGGGCACGCGGCAGCGCAGATCGAAGCCGGTGCATGCGCCATGGCGGGTCGGTCACGGGCCATTGCGGCGAAACGGCGGTGATCCTAGCAGATCGGTCCGCGATGCAGCCATGACTTTTCGTTACACAGCCATGACTTTCCAGACCAACTCAGGCTGTCGGCCGCGCAGCCGCGGGGTGCGGCTCGCGTCCCGTCAGCCCCGCCCCGGCTGCGCCCTGGATGTCTGGGCGCAGCCGGGGCGAGTGCAGCCGCCGCTCAGCGCGAGACGTTGACCACCTGGATGGTCGTGTACTCCTTGAGCCCGTCGACATTGAATTCGGTGCCGAGACCCGAGCTCTTCACGCCGCCGAAGCAGGCGAGCGGATGCAGCTCGCCGTGGTTGTTGACCCAGGCGGTGCCACATTCGAGCCGCACCGCGTACTTGCGCGCTTCCTCGACGTCGTTGCCCCAGACCGAGCCGCCGAGACCGACGTCGAGCGCGTTCGCACGCGCGATGGCTTCGTCGATCGTCTTGTACTTGATCACTGGAATGGCGGGACCAAACTGTTCTTCCTTGACGAGCAGCATGTCGTCGGTCACGTCCGCGACGACGGTGAGCGGATAGAAAAAGCCCGGTCCCTTCGGCAGCGCGCCGCCGGTGACAACGCGCGCGCCCTTGGCGCGCGCCTCGTCGACGAAGCTCGCGACGATGTCGCGCTGCGCCTTGTTGGTCACCGGTCCGATGAGATTCTTCGGATCGAGTCCGTCACCGACCGGAACCTTCGAGACATACTCGGCGAACTTCGACACGATCTCTTCGTACTGGCCTTCGTGCACGTACAGCCGCTTCAGCGCCGCGCAGGTCTGGCCACCGTTGATGAAACAACCCCAGAAGAGCTTCTCGAGCAACGGCTCGATCTTCGTGCCCGGCAGGATGATGCCGGCATCATTTCCGCCGAGCTCGAGCGTGAGGCGTTTCAGCGTGTCGACCGCGCCGGACATGACCTTCTTGCCGGTGCCGGTCGAGCCGGTGAAGACGATCTTGTTGATGCCGGCATGCTTGGCCATCCGGTCGCCCAACTCGCCGCTGCCGGCCAGGATGTTGACGACTCCGGGCGGCAGGACGCTGTTCATCAGCTCGTACATCCGCAAGGTGGCGAGCGGCGTGCACGAGGCGGGTTTGGTCACCACCGTACAGCCGGCGCGCAGCGCGGGCATCACGTGCCAGGTGGCGATCATCAGCGGCCAGTTCCACGGTGTAATCGAGCCCACCACGCCGACCGGCCGGCGCTCGATCGTGATCTTCCCCTTGGCATCGTCCTGGATGGTCTCGGCCTTCAGCGACAGGCCTGCGGTCGCCCGCGTCCAGGCGGCGGCACCGCCGACCTCGAGGTTTGCGCCGGGACCGCTCTGGGTCTTGCCCTGCTCGCGCGTGACCAGCGTGGCCAGCTCGGCGTGGTGTTTCTCGATCAACCCGGCAATTTCGTTGAGCTTCGCGACGCGCGCGTCATCGGGCAGTCCCGACCAGGCGGGCAGCGCGCGCCGTGCCGCCGCGACCGCGCGGTCGAGCAGTGCGGCATCGGCCGTCGGGCAGGCGCCGACCAACGACTCATCCGCAGGGTTACGGACCTCGAGCATCCTGCCCGTGGTGATGGACTCGCCGTCGACGATCAGCGGATAA
>JAKAFQ010000426.1 GCA_021817875.1 Pseudomonadota bacterium | reverse complement strand
GTTTTTCGTGTTCAGCGCGCGGACCGAGGAGCGGATGCTCTGCGAGCAGTTTCCGCACACCTGCCCGGCCTACCAGGCGCGCACCCGGATGCTGATACCGTTCGTGCTCTGAGCGTCGCTCAGGACCGGCTCTGCCGCGTCACCGGCAGGCGCAGCCGCAGTGGCGGCGCTTCGTTGAGATTCTGCAGGAAAGCCTGCCGGTCAACGGGTCTCATTCGCGCCCAATCGAGCTTGTCGGTCTGCAGCCGGTACAGCCGGCGGTCGCTGATGCGGGCCTGCGCGCGGCCGCGGCTGGCCCAGCGCATCGGCAGACGCCGGGTGACGCCTTTGCGCAACAGGTCGACGACGGCTGCTGCGATCCGGGAGTCGCGAGTCAGATCGCTGTGTGCGACCGGCGCAAAATAGGAATCCGCACCGCGCAGTGCGGCGCTGAGCGCCGGCACGGTGCCGTCACCGCCGCGAGTCACGGTATAGACGAAGCCCTCCCGTCGCCGCGACGCGGCCGTCACGGTCTTGTGGCCCACCCCGGCGATGGCCGCGAACCTGCCGTCCGGCGCAGGCAGGCCGGAGAGGAAACCGCGCGCGCGCTCGAGCAGATCGCGCCGGGGCGCCGGGCCGAACCGTGGCCACTGTGTTCTGTCCAACAGGTCGATACCCTCGCCGGGCCCGGGCAGCATCTGGTAGAGGCTGGGGAATCCATTGAAGACCTGCGTGGCAAGCTCCTCGGCGTTGCGCTGCAGATCCAGGCGCGCGATGTTCCGGACCACCGCGTAACTGCCGCGCAGCGCCTGAAGCGGCGCGAAGGCGCCGAGGTTGGGCGTGCCGAGCAGCACCGCCCGCTCCACGTGAGCGGTGCCGGGCAGCCCGAGCGCGATGCGGCTCACCAGTCCGCCCATGCTGTGCGCGACGATCGCAGCGGGCCCCGGAGCGTGCGCCCGCAGCCTCTCGGCCAGCGCCGCCGCCGAAGTCTCGATGTCGAGCCGCCAGTCATAGTCATACAGCGTGACCGCGAAGCCACGCGCGCGTAGATATAACTTCAGTCTGAGGTGCGAATACAGCACCGCGCCGAGCGGCACGATGGGCGCGCCCGAGTCAAGATTCAACAGCGCCAGGCGGCCGCTCTGGATGTCGAGCGGATCGAGCCACAGCACGTCGTCGGGCAGTGGCGCCCGGCGGCGCAACCCCAGCTGCGAGCCGAGGATGCCCGGGATCACGAACACGTGTGGCAGGGACTGCAGCGTGTCGGCCCGCTGCGCCGCACGCGCCAGGCGCGCGAGCACCCGGTATTCCGCCGCGCCGAAGTAGGCCGTGAGCGCCTGCCGCTGCCCCCCCGAGACCAACAACCGCTCGACCTCGGCATCGCTCCAGCAGAACCGGTCGTATGGGGTCACGTGGTCCATGGAGGCGGGTATGCGGCTCACGGCGGGCGATTATGCCAGAGTGCAAGCCTCATCCGGCCCGTCTGGCAATCAGGTCGCACACCGTGTCGATGGCCGGTCCGCGCGCGGTGCTCCTGCGCCAGACCGCGCCGATGCGGCGGCTCGGGGCGGGTCGGGCGAACGGCACTACCACCACGCCCCGCGAATTCCCATGGGCGCCCTGGGTGGCCAGTTGCGGCAAGAGCGTGACGCCGGCGCCGGTGGCGACCATCTGCCGCAGCGTCTCGAGGCTGGTCGCGCGGAAGTCCTGACTTTCTGCGCGGCCCGTCCGGTTGCAGACCGCGAGCGCCTGGTCGCGCAGGCAGTGGCCCTCCTCCAGCAGCAGCAGAGTCTCTCCCTCGAGGTCGCCGACCTGGATCCGGTGGCGTCCGGCGAGGCGGTGGCCCGCGGGCAGCGCGACGCTGAACGGCTCGGCATACAACTCCCGCGCCTGAAGTCCCTCGAGATCGACCGGCAGCGCCAGAATGCCGAGATCCAACTCGCCGCTTCTGAGCTTCGCGAGCAGGGTCTCGGTCTGGTATTCGTACAGGTACAGCTGCAGGCGCGGCATCGCCCGGTGAAGCGGCTGGGCCACCAGCGGCAGCAGATACGGGCCGATGGTGGGCAGCAGCGCGACCCGGAGTCTGCCTGCCAGCGGATCGCGATGGGCGCGCGCCAGCGCGGTCACCTCATCGCACGCCGCCAGGATGTGCCGTGCGCGTGCGACGATCTGCTCTCCCGCGGCGGTGAGCGTCACATTGTTCGGCTGCCGCTCGATCAGCGCAACGCCGAGGTACTCCTCGAGTTTCTTCAGTTGCGCCGAAAGCGTCGGTTGGCTGACGAAGCAGCGCTCGGCGGCTCGTCCGAAGTGGCGCGTGTCGGCCACCGCCACCAGGTAGCGCAGGTCTTTGAGCTTGATATCGGTCACGAGCCCGGCTCTCCGTCACTGGATCCATGTCATCTATGGGCATTATATGATCGATCGATCAGATCAATCGATCGAATGCGCTCGCGGTGCGAGGCCCGGGATAGCGTCCGGGCACGCGGCGCGTCGGGTCCGCATCCATCCGGCCAGAGCGTGGTCAGAATCCGCTTCAGACGAGATCCGCGTCCGTATCGAGTACGCTCGCGGCGCCGTCGCCGACCACCTCGGCGAGACCGGCGGCCGCCGGCAGCATCTGCCTGGCGAAAAACAGCGCCGTGCGGATTTTGGCCTGATAGAACTCGTGGTCAGCGCTTTCCCGGCGCGCTGCGGCGATGGCGGCGGAGCGGGCGAGCAACCAGCCGCCGACGCTGAGGCCGCAGAGCCTGAGATAAGGTACCGACACGGCAAAGCCGTGCATCGGGTTCCGCGCCTGCTCCTCGAGGAGCGCGCGGGTCGCCGTCTCCAGAAACCCGGCGGCACGTAGCGCGCCGTCACGCGTGTCCCGAACCGCCGGGTCGCGGACATCGAGCGCCTGCAGTTCCCGGCGCATGTCCGCAAGGAGGCTGGCCATCGCCGCGCCGCCGTCGCGCGCGAGCTTGCGGCCGATGAGGTCGTTCGACTGGATGCCGGTCGTGCCCTCGTAAATGGTGGTGATGCGGGCATCACGCAGGTATTGCGCAACCCCCGTTTCTTCGATGAACCCCATGCCGCCGTGGACTTGCACGGCCATCGCGGCGCTCTCGTTGCCCGTCTCGGTACACCATCCCTTGACGATGGGGATCAACAGCTCCCCGCGCGCGTGTGCCGCCGCGCGCGGCGCGGCATCCGGGTAATGAGCGCCCAGATCGAGCTGCATGCCCGCGTAGAGCGCCAGCGCCCGGGACGCCTCGGTACCCGCTTTCATGGTGAGCAGCATGCGCCGCACGTCGGGGTGCTGAATGATCGCAGAGGGTGCAGATGTCCGCGTGCCTGGCGCACTGCCCTGCAAGCGGGTACGGGCATACTCCACCGCCTGCTGGAATGCGCGCTCGCCCACCGCATAGCCTTCGACGCCGACCGCGAGGCGCGCGGTGTTCATCATGACGAACATGTATTCGAGTCCGTGACCGGGTTCGCCGACCCGGTAGCCGACCGCGCCCCGGTCATGGCCGTATTGCATGACGCAAGTCGGACTGGCGTGGATGCCGAGCTTGTGCTCGATGGAGACACAGCGCACCTCGTTGCGCTCCCCCAGCGAGCCGTCGGGCTCGACCAACACCTTGGGCACGATGAACAGCGACAGTCCCTTGACGCCTGCCGGTGCGCCATCGATGCGCGCGAGCACCAGGTGAATGGTGTTCTCGGTGAAATCGTGATCGCCCCACGTGATGAAGATCTTCTGTCCGAACAGGCGATACCGGTCCGCCTCCGGCGTCGCGCGTGTGCGCACCTGCGAAAGGTCAGAGCCTGCCTGCGGCTCGGTGAGCACCATGGTGCCGGTCCACTCGCCGCGCACCATTTTCGTCAGGAAAAGCCGCTGCTGAGCTTCGGAGCCACAGAGTTCGAGGGCGTGCACGGCTCCATGGGTGAGCATCGGACAGAGCTTGAACGCGAGGTTTGCAGAAGCAATGATCTCCTGCATGGCGCTGCTTACAGGCTGTGGCACGCGCTGGCCGCCGAAGCGCGGGTCGGCCCCGAGCTGCGGCCAGCCCCCCTCGACGTATCGCCGGTAGGCGTCCTTGAATCCGGCGGCTGCGCGCACGCCGTCAGGACTCCAGTGGGCCCCTTCGCGATCGCCCGCGCGGTTGAGCGGCTCGAGCACCGTCTCGGCGAACCGGCCGGCCTCCTCGAGAATGGAGGCGCCGAGCTCATCGGAATAATCAGCCAGGGCGGGGCAGGCGGCGAGCTGTCCGGCACCGAGGAGCTCCTCGAGCACGAAACGCAGCTCTCTCAGCGGCGCGCGATACATAGGTCGACTCCCATCGAGTAATGCACCACG
>JAKAFQ010000018.1 GCA_021817875.1 Pseudomonadota bacterium | reverse complement strand
GCTCGGCCTGCCCGAGAGCGTGCAGCGCATCGAGTGCTTCGACATCAGCCACACGATGGGCGAGGCGACGGTCGCCTCCTGCGTGGTCTACGACCGGCACGCGCTGCAGAAGGCCGAGTACCGGCGCTTCAACATCCGCGACATCGTGCCGGGCGACGACTACGGCGCGATGCGCCAGGCGCTCGCGCGCCGCTACGAGCGCGTGACCGCCGAGGGCGGCAAGATCCCGGACCTCGTGCTGATCGACGGCGGCAAGGGGCAGGCGAACGCGGCGCGCGCCTCGCTCGTCGAGCTCGGGCTGAACGACGTGTGCGTGGTCGGGGTCGCCAAGGGGCCCGAGCGCAAGCCCGGGCTCGAGGAGCTGATCGTCGAGGCCGAAGGCCGCACGCTCGAGCTGCCGCCGCAGAGCCCGGCGCTGCACCTGATCCAGCAGATCCGCGACGAGGCGCACCGCTTCGCGATCGTCGGGCACCGCGCGCGGCGCGGCAAGGCGCGCACGACCTCGATGCTCACGGGTTTGCCGGGCATCGGCGCCAAGCGCCGCCAGGCGCTGCTCGCGCACTTTGGCGGCCTGCGCGGCGTTCAGTCCGCGGCGGTGGACGAGCTCGCGCAGGTCGAGGGCATCAGCCGCACGCTCGCCGAGCAGCTCTACCGCTACCTGCACGAATCGGCCGCCGGATAATGCCGTTCAACCTGCCGAACCTGATCACCTGGCTGCGGATCCTGCTGATCCCGCTCATCGTCGGCATCTTCTACGTACCCGCGAGCTGGCTCTCGCCCGAGAGCCAGAACCTGGCGGCGACCGCGGTGTTCGTCTTCGCCGCCGTGACCGACTGGCTGGACGGCTACCTCGCGCGGCTGCTCGACCAGACCTCCGCCTTCGGCGCGTTCCTCGATCCGGTGGCCGACAAGCTCATGGTCGCCGGCGCGCTGATCGTGCTGCTGCAGCTCGAGCGGGTCGAGGCGGTGGTCGCGCTGATCATCATCGGCCGCGAGATTGCCATCTCGGCGCTGCGCGAATGGATGGCCCAGATGGGTCGCTCGAAGAGCGTCGCGGTGGCCTTCGTCGGCAAGATCAAGACCGCCAGCCAGATGGTGGCGATCCCGCTGCTCCTGTACCACGGCAGCCTGCCGTGGATCGGCAGCGCGCAGCTGCTCGGCACCTTCCTGATCAACGTTGCGGCCGTGCTCACGGTCATCTCGATGCTCTATTACCTGCGCAGGGCGATGCCGCACGCCATGCCGCCAGGTTGAGCGGGGCCAGGGGAGCCCTTATAATCCGTAACCCACGCGGGAATAGCTCAGTTGGTAGAGCGCAACCTTGCCAAGGTTGAGGTCGCGAGTTCGAGACTCGTTTCCCGCTCCAGAATCGCGGGGAAGGTGGCGTGCCACTTTCCCCTTTTCGTCTAGGTCCCGCGGCTGCGCGGGCACCCCGCGGCGGAGTGGCAGAGTGGTTATGCAGTGGCCTGCAAATCCGTTACTTATAGTAGCGAGTTAGGCGCGATGGCAGAGTGGTTATGCAGCGGATTGCAAATCCGTCTACGTCGGTTCGATTCCGGCTCGCGCCTCCAGTCCCCCTAGGTGAGCTCGCTCGAAGGGTTGTGCGCTGTATTATATAAGATACAATCGCGTCCGTGGCTAAGACCAAGACCCGGCGCTGGGATGCGACGGAACACCTAAAGACCGGCGAGGACAGGGCCGCGTATCTCGAAGCAGCCCTGGAAGGGGACGATCCGGCCTTCGTGTCGGCGGCGCTGGGAGACATCGCGCGCGCAAAAGGCATGGCCGAAATCGCACGCGAAACGGGGCTGGGGCGCGAAAGCCTCTACAAAGCGTTGTCGGGCGAGGGCAATCCCGAGTTGTCGACCGTGCTGAAAGTCGTGAGGGCGGTGGGCTTACGTCTCCGCGTAACTGCAGACCTCGAGCAGACGACTACGGCGAAGGACGGTATCGCCAAGCTGTCGAAGCGCAATGCCGAGGTCTTCTTTCGAGTGCTTGCGAACCCGCCGGCGCCGTCGGCTGCCCTGAAAAGAGCGGCGGCGCGCTATCGAAAACGTCGAGCCTCGCGAGTGGCCTGAAGGTGGTCACGCCCTGCCGGCAGTGACCGAGGCACAGCAGTTCTCGGGCAATAGATTTCCAGCCATGATATAATTCGTCATGTCTGCGCGGCGGTTGGTGAAAATCGTGGACGAGACCCCCGAGATCTCGAGACGCCGGGGAAACGGGAAGCTGCGCCGGGAAGTCTGGGTGGACGCCGACGGAAAGGTGGTGCGCTTCAACCTGGCGTTCATTAACCGGGATATCCATCGCGGGGACAACGGGCGCGTTCTCGGTTACGACAGCCAGCGCGGGGTCTGGCACCGCCATCATCTTGGCGAGGTCACTCCGGTTGAAGCGAAAAGTTTTTGAGGAAGTAGAAGCGCAGTTCGAATCCGAAGTGCAGGGTTACTTGAGAGGCAAACGGCGATGAAGCGAACGACTGTGAGACTGGGCACGGCGCGCGAGTTCTTCGAGCGCGGGCGACGTTTCGCGAGGCGTGCTCGCACAGGCGAGCGCCTGCCCGAGTCGCGCCTGATCACCTTCGAGGACCCCGTTGACATGATGCGGATCCTGAGCCCGGCGAAGCTGAAGCTGTTACGGGCGGTGAGGGCGCATCCGGGCTCGATCGGCTCGCTCGCGTCGCGGCTGGGGCGCGATCGAAGCGCGGTGACGCGCGAGGTCGCTCAACTGGAGCGCTTCGGGCTGCTTCGAGTCGCCGACGAGGTGCTTCCGGGTCACGGGCGCATGAAGAAGGTGAGCGCTGTTGCGGGCGAAATTCGGCTCGAAGCGGTCATCGCGTGAGCGCGGAGAGGCGCCCTGAGAGTTTTGGGACTTTTTGGGACAGTTGGCGGGAAAAAACGGTTACAGAGGCTTATTGCGAGAAATCACCAGAAATCACAACACACTGTTTTGTCAGGAATCGAGTCGCAAGCTGTTGACGGCGTTGGAGGCCATTTCAGCCTGCAAAGCCGTGGACGCCGGTTCGATTCCGACCCCCGCCTCCATAACACCGTCCAGACCCCATCTAATCCCGTCCAGCAGTACCCCAATTCGCAGAGGGAAAACAGCCTAAACCCGGATTCCGGGACGACACCGGACGCTTTTGACATCCGGGGGTATTTGGTGGTATTTATGGGGGTATCCACACGGAAGCGTGGGGGTACTCAATGGCTCTCTCAGAGATCGCGATCCGCAACGCCAAAGTCGAGCACGGCAAGGCGCAGCGCAAGCTCGCGGATGGTGCCGGCCTTTACCTGCTCATCACCGCTGACGGCTCGAAGTACTGGCGCCTCAAGTACCGATGGCACGGCAAAGAAAAGGTGCTGGCGCTCGGCGTCTACCCCGACACGAAGGCATCCGATGCGCGCGCCAAACGCGACGAGGCGAAGAAACTACTACGGGAGGGACGCGACCCGAGCGCAGTGCGCCGCGAGCAGAAACAGGCCGCGAAGGCAGCCGCTGCGAACAACTTCGAAGGCGTTGCGCGTGAATGGGTCGAGAAAAAGCGCCATGAATGGACTGCAGACCACGCGGATGCAGTGCTCAAGTCCCTTGAGGACAACCTGTTCCCGGATCTTGGCACGCGCCCGATTTCCCTAGTCACCGCACCAGAGCTTCTCGCTACTCTGCGGAGGATCGAGGCTCGCGAAGCATTC
The DNA here is from genome assembly GCA_021817875.1 of Pseudomonadota bacterium. The sequence goes on along the minus strand of JAKAFQ010000018.1, from coordinate 14,796 downwards.
GAGACCGCGCAACGACTGCTTCAGCGGTGCCGCGCTGTCTTTGCCTATGCAGTTGCCACAAGTAGGGCAGAGCGGAACGTCGCGATAGATCTGACGGGCGCTCTGAAGGCGCCAGTGCGCAGCAACCGGGCAGCGCTGTCGTCCGCCGATCTTCCCGAATTCCTGCGCAAGCTCGACGCCTACGATGGCCGGCTACAGACCAAGCTGGCGATGCAACTTCAGGCGTTGACGTTTGTCCGCCCGGGTGAGCTCCGCGGAGCGGAGTGGACCGAATTCGACTTGGACGCTGCCGAGTGGCGCATCCCAGCGGAGCGGATGAAGATGCGCACGCCGCATGTAGTGCCGCTTTCTCGGCAGGCGCTCGAGGTCCTCGAGCAGCTCAAGCGCATCACGGGAGGGAACAAGTACCTGTTCCCGAACCAGGCGAAGCCCCACGCGCCGATGAGCGAGAACACGGTGTTATTTGCCCTGTACCGCATGGGCTACCACAGCCGCGCGACGGCGCATGGCTTCAGGGCGACTGCATCGACGATCCTGAATGAGCAGGGCTGGAAGCCGGATGCGATAGAGCGCCAGCTTGCCCACAAGGAACGGAACCGCGTGCGCGCGGCCTATCACCGCTCTGAGTACCTCGACGAGCGCCGGAAGATGATGCAGGCGTGGGCGGACTACTTGGACGCCCTCAAGGCCGGCGCGAAAGTGACTGGAATCAGGAAGGTCGCGGCTGAAGCGGCCTGAGAAACTTGACTAACGGACAAAAATGTCCGAGCATTGAGCATAGAGGGTGCTGAGTGCGAGGGAAAGAATTCATCCGGAGGGTACGAAGATACGCAAGGCGGAACTCCGTACCCTTCGAGTGGAAACCGGATCGCGGTAAAGGATCGCATGGCTTGCTGATTCTTGGCAGCCGCCGAACAGTGATACGTGACCCAAAGGATGAGCTAAAGACCGGCACTTTTCACGCCATGCTCAAGCAACTCGGACTACGTGACGACGAGATATAAGGTTCCCATGTCCAAATTTGCCTATCCGGTGAGACTCACCACAGACGCCAAAGACGGCGGCTACGTCGTGACCTGCCGCGACTTGCCCGAAGCTATTACCCAGGGCGATTCGATCGAAGAAGCGCTTTCGGAAGCCGAAGGAGCCATCCAAGCTGCTCTTGAGGCACGTATTGAGGACGATCTAGAGATTCCAGTCCCGTCGAAACCGGAACACGGCGAGGAGGTTGTCTCGCCACCGATTTCGACGGTGCTTAAAGCTGCGGTCTACGTGGAGATGAAAGAGCAGGCTATTTCCAAATCTGAGCTCGCACGCCGCATGCACGTCAATGAGAAGGAAGCTAGGCGGATGCTCGATCCGAAGCACCCCACGAAGGTACCGACGCTCGAGCGAGCGCTTGCTGTTCTAGGCCGCCGCCCGGTCGTCAGCGTCCAGGCGATTGCCAAACCCGCAATTTCTCACCGTATGTTGCCGGCGTTTAGCAGATCAAAAGTCGGACGGCGGCATTAGGAGGTACGCGCGTGGACAAGGAACGAGGCGTTGTAGAGATGTTCCCAAGGGAACACCTGAACGAACTGAAAAAACGCGCTTGCGAACAGGCCAGACGGTGCGGCCATCAGCTGGGGAGATGGGAGCAAGACGAATTCTGGCCTTGGCTTCACCGGACGCGCTGTGTTGTATGCGGTGCCGACGCGCAAATCGAATCCAAGTCAATAGACGGCGATAAGTTGATCCGTCAGTTGGAAGCACTGCGGCGCGCTGCTGTGTCAAACGGCTCGGCAGAGAATGATCAAAGCCGTGCAGAGAAATACCTAAGCCGTGAAACGTCGGTTTGGGGGACCGCGCTTACGTGTAGGTGCCCAGTGCCTGACAACGGCAGAGGTCCTGGCAGGGACCTATTCGAGGAACTCGGAGATTAATGACCGCCCCGGCGGACTCCGGGAAGCGGGGACCTCGGGAGATTGGGCCTCCCGAGGCACCCTGACCACTCAACCTGTACAGGAGGCTGAAATGGCTGCAGGAAAGTCTACCAAAGCGTTCTACGAAGACCTACTCAGCGGCGTGTTCGCCGCGATGAAAAAGAACCCTGGCGATAGCACGCACGATGACGTGGTTGACGCGGCGGTCGAGGCGCTGGCTGATCAGCCGTTGCGGGCCATCTTCGGCGCGATCTGCCACGTCGCAGACAAGCCCGACCTGGTGCGCCTGCTCTGCAACACCGCCCAGACCACGGTCGAGTTCTGCTCAGAGGATCTGGCATCTATCGCGTCGGCCCTGGGCTACCGGCCTATCGCCGGGCTTGCTCGCCACGCCTGAGCGCCACCGTCTCTCTAAACCGAGGGGGCCTTCGGCCCTACTCGTCCCAAACCGTTTACCAGGAGAGCAACATGCCAGCACGCAACCGTAAGACGCGATCGGATTGCAGGTTTGAGGAGCAACTTCTGCAGAAGCTTCGCTCTGAGAAATCGGGACTTGTGACCAGAGGGGCTATCGACCGAATGGAAAAAGACATCACGGACGAAGGAATGGGCGAGGCGCGCCGATTGGCGCTGCACTTTCTCTCGAAGCCCTGGTCTGAGCGCGAGAATGCGATCCGCTCTAATCGTGACACTGCTGTGACGTTCGCGGCTGGTGCCGCCTATATCAGCGACGTGCTGCCGCGCTACAAACGCCTCGTGAGGTTACTCGAGATCGCCGAAATGCGGACGTGCATCGCCCTTTGGCTGCGGGGCGACCATAAGGATGTCGAAGCGGAGGGGCGCCGCATCCTCTATGAGCCCGTGGAGGAACGGCAGGAAGCGGGCCATGCCTGAAGAGCTGCAGTTGACCGACGACGAGCGTCTGCTGCTCGCGTGCTTCCGGCGCTGCACCCAGAAGGCCCGCAAGGCGGTTCTGGCGCTCGCCTACACGTCAGCGCCGGGGCCGATCTGCCGCAGGCCGCAGGCGATTCCTGTGGTCCGCGGCCGAGAGAAACGGGTCGGGCAACGGCTAAAGTAGCGAGAAGTAGCAAACGCCGCGCCTAGGCTGATCACCGAAAAGCCGGACACCCTTGCCGGCCTGGCGCGGCTCCTCTCTTAAGGGGCGTGAAGGGGCGCGCGTGAAGAAGAAGTCACCCTCTGCAAAGAAGCTCGGCTACCCAAGTGAAGGAATAGGGGAGCTACTTTCGCTCGGGAAGAAAGCAGCCACACTCTCCGTCCTGCGGCGCGAGAAGGCTGCTGCGAAGCGATCGACTCGGGCGATTCTGGGCTCGCCGAGCTTCCTCACCCGACTTACACGCGAGGGGCTTGAGACCCTCAACGCCGAGCTCGCCGATGCTGCCCACTATGCCGTGAGACTGTACGGCCCATCGCAAGCCTGGAACACCATCAAGCGCCGAGCAGCACTCGCCTGGATGGCGCACAGGCTTCGCTGGCGGATCGCGGATCTCTCACGAGGCCCAGGACGGCCAGGGAAGCGCTCTCGAGGGAGGGTCGGCGGCGGCATAATTTCTCGCGAGATCGCGAAAGCGCAGCGCGAGCGGTTAATGGCACTTGAGCGCCATCTGCCGGTGCTGGTGCATGGCGCAGCTATTGGTCTGTGGGCGAAGGATGAGGGTTATGGTCCCGATGACTACCTGCGGGCGAAGGCCGCTGCGCTTGAAGAAGACAACCAAGTCACGCAGGGTCGAGTAAACAAAGCGGTGAAGTTACTGCTCCGGGAATCTGGTCTGTCTGAGCACTACGCGCAGCGACTGCTCAAGCGCTACCAGCGACACCGCCCCTAAGCAGCACTCCGTCCCGTCTATCTGCGGGAATTTCCGCCAGTTGTCCACTTAGCCAGCGCGCGAACTACGCGCGCGGAAAAATGCGCACTGCTGTTCAGTTTGCATTTTTCAGGAGGCCTAATGCCGACCGTACGCTACATGACGCTGACCGAGATTCGCCGAGAGAAGCTCTCGCGCTCGCGGAGCTGGTTTAAAGAGAGGGAACGCCTCGGAAAATTTCCTCGACCGCTCCCTGGTACGAATCTGTACGCCGAAAGCGAAGCCGACGCGGCGATCACCCGCTACCTAGAGGAAGCGAGGCAACAGGCTCAGGCCGTTGCTCAATCGACCAAGAGGGCGAGTGCCGCGCGCACTCTCCGGCGCGAAGCGATGGCTACGGCGTGAGGCTAGGGATGTTTGCACTGTCACGTCCGCTGGATCGGCCGCCAAAGGAAAAGCCCCAGGGCACTGACGCGCCTGGGGCTCTTGGAAGGCACTACGAACAGCACAACGATAGCGCCACGCAAGGCGCAGTGCAAGAGGGTAGCGGCAACCAAAGCCGGACGCCGCGGAAGTGGCAACGGATTCTTGCAGCTCTCGTAGGCGGCCGGACGCTCAACCGCTTCGAAGCCGCACGCGAACTGCGCGACTGGTGCCTGAACACGACGATCAGCCAGCTCGAGCAGCGAGGCGTGAGGATCTCGCGCCATGACGAGACGGTGCCTGGGGCATTCGGTCCGGTTCGGTGCTGCCGTTACCGGTTGGCGCCCGAGAGTCTTCAGCGTGCGCGTGAGTTGCTTAGCCTCACGGAGGCCGCCCCGTGAGCCGCAAGCGATACAAGGACCACGCTGCTAAACGTGAGGGCGGGGGATTTGTGCCATTGCCGCATGTCGTACTTCGGAGCGGCGAATTCGCTGCGCTTTCCCCACGGGCAAGCAAACTGCTGCTCGACTTGCTCGCGCAGTACCGGGGCGACAACAACGGGAATCTGTGCGCGGCCTTCTCGATCATGCAGGGTCGTGGCTGGCGCGGGAAAAGTCTTCTGGCACGAGCTATCGGCGAACTCAAGGCTAGCGACTTCCTCGTTGAGACCCGGAAGGGCGGCCGGCACAAGGCGGCGCTGTTCGCGGTTAGCTTCTATGCGATCGACGCCTGCAGCGGCAAGTTGGACATCGAAGCACCAACTCGTCGTTTCATGGGGCTGTGGCATAGGCATCCCGCCCCCGACCCCGGAGCGGGAAACCGAGTTACCGCGCCGACCAGCGCCAGAACGAAGACTCGCGGCGATGTTGCTACCCCACCTATGGGGCAATTTAGCGGTGATTACCCCGCCCGTGGGGTAATTCGGACTCTCCACAAGGCGAATTGCCCCGCCCGCAGTACCAATCAGGCCACTTTTCTTAAACGAATTGCCCCACCCGTGGGGTCCTTTCTAGAGTTACCACTACGAGCAGCGGCATGATGATTCCCGCTACTGCATCTAGCTCCTCTGCAAAAGCGCCCGCTGCGCTGCCCGCGGCTACGCAGGACGAAACTGCGCGGACAGAGGTGCTACCCAGACCCACGCAACCCGCTGAATCGCTCCTGCGCGATTCTGGCGAATCCTCGGGGATGTCGGAAATTGGCGAGCATGGGACTCTCGCGCCCGGGCGCGCACGTAAGGAAGGCGTCGCATCGGCACAGTCGGACGCTAAGGCTTCTCCGGTGCCTAGCCCCGCTGCTGCCGGTGCGGCGCCGCTCGTCTTCGGTAAGCCAATTGCGGAGCTCGCGCGTGGCTCGCTCGAGCTGATCGCCAAGACAGGGACGCCGACCCTGAAGGCCGCGGCGATCACCGAGCTCGACCGCCGGGCGGCCGTGGTTTCTGCGCTCTCACCCGAAAATGCTTCGCAAGCCATTGGCGAGCAAGGCGCAGCGACCAGCGACCTCGCGGACCTACCCCCACATGTACCCCATGCTTGCGCTTTCCTACCTGCCTCAAAAGAACGCAGCGGGAAACGGCGGGGGCGTAGCTCGGAGGCCCTCGAGTGGCTGCGCGAAGCCCTGGCCTGCGGCCCGGTGCTCGCGGCCGAACTGAAGCAGCGTGCGTCCGCGGCCGGCGTTAGGGCACGCACGCTCGAGCGCGCAGCGGCGCGGCTTGGCGTCAGGCGCGAGCGGCCGACCTTCGGCGGCGCGTATACGTGGGCGTTGCCCATGCTCGCCAAAGAGACAGCCGCCCTTGCTCGCCAACATGGCCCGGCAGCCGGAAATGGCGAGCATGTAGTTGCCCCGCCTAGTCGCGACGTGGAACGCGAGGTTGCTTTGCCGTGAGCGCGCCAGTCTACAAACTCATGGCGAAGGACGAGCTGCTCGCCGCCTTCCAGCGCGTGCAGGGAATGCTCGAGCGCTGCACGTCCTCGGGTCGCGTGGCAGATGCGATCCGGTCCGGCTACCGCGAGGCGCTCGACGCGCTGCAGATCGAGATGGAGCGCCGGCAGCGCGAAGGCGATCGGACATGACAGGCGACAAGCTCGAGATCCTCGAGACATGTGCGATCGACATTGAGGCGTTGATGCTGAGGTTGACGGTGCAGGCGGCGCACTTACTGCCGGAAGTCGCGGCTCTACCAAATCGAGTCGGCGAAAAGGAGCAGCCGGCGGCTCGCATCATTCATTAACCAAAGAAAAAAGGAGAACAACAATGTCATTTCTTGGCGATCTGGTCGGCGGAACGATCGGGTTTCTCGCTGGCGGTCCTGTCGGGGCCGCGATCGGTGCGGGACTGGGAAGCGCCGCGACGGGCGGCAATATCCAGCAGGACCTCATGGCTGCGGGGGGTGCTTATGGCCTTGGCACGCTCGGCGCTGGCCTTGGATTCGGGCCTGCGACGACCGCGGCTGGGGGCACCGCAGCCGGCATCGCAGATGCGACGGCGGCATCTGGGGCGCTCGGGTCTGCCTTCGGCATCGCAGGGGATGCTTCGACCATCACCGGCCTAGCGGATTCCACCTTCGGCAGCGTTTCCGGCGCGTCGCCGTTCGTTGCCGGGGCGGGTGCGGGTGCTGGCGGCACATCCCCATTTCTAAGCGGCGACCTCGGACTAGGTTCCGACATCACTACCGCAGGCGTCATGTCGGGTGCGACGCCGGGGTTAGATGTGGCCGGGGTTGGGGGATTGAGCGCTACGCAACTCGGATCCGCGCTCTCAAGCGGCACGCTCGGGGATCTCGCTGCTGGAGCGGATCCTGCTGCCTTGGTTAATGTTACCGGCAGTCAGGATAGCGCCGGGATGCTCTCGAAGTTCCTGAATTGGGCGAAGGACCCGAAGAACGGCCAGCTCGCCGCGGCGATGGTTCAGACCGTCGGCGGCTTGCTCAAAGGCATCGGCACCGCTGCGAATCAACGGGACATGGCTCAGTACCAGCAGCAGCTTGCTGAGCAGCTCGCTCAGTGGCAACGCAGCTTCACGCAGTCCGGGGACTACTGGGGGGCGAAGGTGGGGATTTCTCCGAGCGGGCGCGCGCTCACCAGGCCATCGGGTGCGCCGGTCTACGGATCGGGCGGCCTGATCTCAAACGCGCTGGCGCTGCAATGATCGCCACTCAACTGCACCGCCAGGAAGCCCGCGAGGCCGCACTCATAGCGCTCGGTCTCAAGTGCCTACGCCGCCTCGAGGCTCGAAGCGGCTCGAAGCGGTTCACGCCGCCCGTGCGAAACAAGGGATTGGCGCCGTGCGGGAGGCTGACGAAGGCAGCGCTGGCGAGGCTCTCGGCGCGCGTTGACTCAATGAGCGCCGCGGAGAAGAACGAAGCAAGGCGCTGGCTGGAACGCGCTCTCCGAGAGCACGAGCGCAAGGGCGCTGAAATCGCGCGGCACTGCGTCGGTCTTTAATCACTTTGAAATGTAACCAATAAGGAACAAAAAATGGAAACAGAAAATCTCAACGGCGTCACGATGGCGTTGGCGAAGGCCGGTCTCACCGGAATTTCCGGTGCCGCGACGACCTTCTCGACGAGTGCGTGCGGCTACGCAATTGACGGGAAAGCGTTCGGCGCCTTAGCGAACTCGGGCGCCGCAACGCCGACTGCCGACGCCGTGACAGGAGGCCAGATCACCCTTGCGGCGAGTCAGGCCGTGATCGTGGTGTGGGCGTTCGACTCGAGTGGCAACGTGAGAGTTATCGGAGGCCCAGTCGTTGCTCTTGACTTGCAGAGCAACTTTGTTCTCGCTCCATCCTTCGGCCCGGTGGCCTTGGACACGTACTGTCCCTTCGCCTACACGCTGCACAAGGCGGATGGGACGCTCTCCGGCAAGTTCACCTTCGGCTCGAGCAACTGGAATACGACCGGCCTGACCCACATCGTGCAGGACCTCATCGCCTTGCCGCCGCGTCCGCAGAGCTCGTAATCAAGCAACCGGAGAACCCATGAAAACCCTACAGGAACGGCTTGACGAGAAGCGGCAAGAGCTGACGAAGGCGCGAATTGCGCTTGGTCTTGCTCTGCATCGACATGAGGACGGAGAGGCTCGCATTGCCCGCGAGACGCTGGATGAGCACGAAAAGGCAGTGCGTGACATCGAGGCGATGATCGAGGCGCTGCCGGAGCTCGAAAAGCTTCAGGCCAGCGAGCGGGCGATAACTCGGGAGCGCGAGAAAAATGAGGCCGAACGGCGCGCGAAGATCGAGGCTTGGTCAGTCCATCCCGAGGGCGCCGACATCGAGCAGGCGAAAAAGCTGTTCACGCGCGATTACGAAGCGGGAATGTCGCGCACCGTCGCCGCAGACCGGCGAGCCTATGCGCTGCTCAAGTCAGTCCACCACAAGGGATACGAAGACACGTTGATGCGGCAGTTCCTCAAACAACACGCTGGAATCCCGCACTTGAAGGAGATTTTGGCGGGAACGTGGAAATCACTCTAGGAGAAGAAAATGGCAAATCGAACCGTAGTGACTCTTATCGCAGACGGCACCGGCCGCTGCGATGTGATCGCGAACAACCGATCAGAGAACTTCCGCTCTGTTGATGCGGCGCTGACGCGGGCGCGCGAAATCCTCGATGTCCACCCGGACGAGCAGGCCGCTTACGATAAGGCAATGACGTCGCCCAGCCAAGGCGAGGAAGGCGAGCAAGGTGCCCGTCCGCAAGGGCACTGAGCCCAAGCCTTTGCCCTGCAAATTACAGGCGGAAACAGGCTGATGTCGAAGTTCACAAAAGGAAAGAGCGGGAATCCGTCCGGCCGCAAGCCAGGCACAGGCAACAAGGTCACCCGCGCGTTGCGTGAAGCCATGCTTGCCGTGTACGAGGGTATGGGGGGCGAGGGCGCGATGCTGGCCTGGGCGAAGAAATCACGGACGGACTTCTACAAGCTCTTGCTCGGGAAGATGGTGCCCGCGGGCGCACCGATTCGGCTTGAACCAGGAGAAGACGCGCCGGCCGATTATGGTCGTCAGATCGTAGCGGAAATGGCTGAAGGACGCATCACGCCGGAGGAAGCAGAGACGGCAATGCGGGTCATCCAGGGACAGGCGAGAGTTATCGAAGTGGACGAACTAGAGCGCCGCGTCAAGGCGCTGGAGGAAAGGTCAAATGCCAAGTCTTGAACGAAGGGTTGAAAGCCTCGAGGAACGGAGCGGAGTGCGCCCATTTCCGAAGCCGCTCATGTTCATCCGTGCAGTACCCACCCGCGATGGCCGGGCTCTGCCTCTTGGTGAGCTGATCGGCTACCGCTGGGACGGCGAATTAATCCGTCGGCGCCGCGGAGAGACGGAAACCGACTTCAAGGAGCGTGCCGAGGCGTTCGTGCTCGAGACGACGACGAACCAATTTGGCGAAATAATCTTCGAGGAGCGCGGGCCATCGCCGGCCGAGCACGGAGAAACCGCGTGACAGCCCTTGAGCGAAGAATTCGCGACCTCGAGTCCTCGGCCCCGCAGGGTGACCCGCGGGCCGCGCTGATCGGCGCACCCCCGATCGACTTTTCCAAGTCCTATAGGGAGGCTGCATTCAGGGTCCACGGCTTTGATCTTGAGCGGATCGAGTCGGCCGCAGAGTGTCGCATTCGCGAGCCTGGCGCAGTCGTACGGCTGGATTACGACAAGGTGCGTGCGGACGTTGAGGCGGAATCAAGGCTTCGTGAGCAGCTCAAGGGCTTGAGCCACACCGGGCAGGAGGCGTTGGCGCGGCGCGAGGGCTACCGCATCGTGTATCCCGGCAATGGGACGGGGTGACGGTATGTCTATCCGATGCCCCAACTTTGCTGATCCCGAAACCCGGCGGGACTTTAACGAGCTTCTCGACCGGCTCGGTGGCAGGCCGCTGCGTGCGGGTGAATCGCCGCGGGAATACGCTGCGAGCCTTGACCGCGCCCAGCGAAGCGCTTGGCATAGAGCGCATTTCTATTTCTCGAAGCACCCGACGCCGAAGGCAATCCATTCCTTCCTTGATTCGCTGGAGGACGTTGAGCAGGAACTGCGGAGCCAGCCTTCTACCAAATCGGGGCGCGGGGCGTTCTCCCGGGAGGCAGCGCTACCCGCCCACGCAGGGCAAGCTCCGATCCGCAACGCCCGCGATTTCGTCGCGGCCGAGGACCGCCCAGTTGCCCCGCTGATCCATGGCTGGCGTGACGTTGAGGATTCGCTCGAGAGGATGAGAGCAGTCCGGCAACTCGATACCTGGCGCGCGACGCAGCTAGTCGCCCGGGCGAAAGAGGCGGGACTCACCAGGGAGGACAACGAGGCCATTGCCCTACACATGGACGATCCGCGCCGGCCACTCACCCCAAAGCAGCAAGCCCTCTATGATGAGTTCATCAAGCCGATGGCCGACGAGCTCGGCTGGGGCCCGGGCTATATCCATCGCGAAGCCGTTGGCAAAGGCGGCTTCCTCGACCGGCTGAAGCAGGGGACGCAGCGCGCCTTTGGCATCGGGTTGCTGCGCACCACGCATCCGGGCATGCGCGGTCGCGTGATGAAGGTCATCACCGACGAGGCCGGCAATCGGACGGTGGTTTCGATCAAGAACGCAGGCGCTCGCACCAAGACCGTGACGGCGTGGCGAAACGGCGCGCCCTCCGACATCGGGACGATGCATTTCGAGACGAACCAGGACTTGCTGCGCGAGCGCCTCGAGCCGCTTGAGAAGGCCGAGACTGATCTCCAGCGCGAGCTCAAGATTCTCACCGCAACGAAGTCGCGCGAGGCCGCAGCGCGGGAGCGTATAGCGAACATCAAGGGCAAGCTCGCTCAGATCCAGGAGCAGAAGGACTACACGCATGAGGAGTTCGGACACGGCGTGCTGAACGGCTGGCGCTTCAAGAAGGGCGGTAAGCTCTACACCATAGGCGAGGCGCATATCTCGGAGGTCGAGCAGCACTCAGGCGTGCGCTACCACAAGAACGCCATCGGGATCGTCGCCCGCCAATACATCACCGAGCGCCAAGCGGCAAGGCAGGCTGCGATGCTCGAGCAGATGAAGGCCGCGATGGTCGAGAGCGGCATCGCGGTCAAAGACGGAATGGCACCGCCTACTTACAAGCCCGTGGATCTCGCTAATTTCCGGGGTTACTCGTTCGAGCCGCACACGGCCGAGGTGCTCAATCACTTCGCCGCGCTACAGAAGGGCAACCGCTTGCCGTTCCTGGGGCCGCTCAACGACATTCTGACCAAGGCGATGTTCTCGGTGCTTTCCGTGTGGCACGACTTCAACATCGCGAATCAGTGGATCGTTGAGCGCGGCGCCTCGAGCTGGGCGCTTCCTCAAGGCTACATGCGCCTCTGGAAGACCCTCGGCCCAGCGATCAAGGACGTGATGACGATCTCGCCCGAGTATCAGCGCCTCATGGCGAAAGGCGTCGCGTTCAAGCGCCTCGCTGCCTTACAGCCCGACGCCTACCGGGCAATCATCGAGTCCGTTGCGAACGAATTCGAGACAAAGCCCGAGGCCAGCCGCATCGCCCAGGTGCTCGGCTACGGGCCGAAGAAGATCGCGGGCGTTCTCAGGTGGTGGGGGCGCCACCAGCAGACGAGCATGTGGACGTTCAACGACATCACGGCCTTGCAGGCGATCAAGGAGCGGATGCTGCAAGGGGAGAGCGAGGACGACGCGATCCGGCACGTCTACGAGGTCATGCCTGACTACCGGATGCGCACCGACATCCGCACGCTCAACATGATCGCGCACCCGGATGTGACGTGGTTCTCGAAGTGGCACTACGGGCTGTTTCGCTCTTGGGGTCAGATGATCCTTAACCTGCTCGGCAAGGTGCCGATGGAGGACCGTGCCCGGGCTGCTGACCAGCTCGCCATGATCGGCATTCTCGCCTTCGTGGTGTACCCGGCCTTGGATGCGGCCTGGCAGAAGCAGACCGGCAACCGCAACGCCGCGGTTCACCGCTTCGGGATGACGGCCATCCCGTATGACCTCTACAAGTTCGCCGAAGGGCAAAAGAGCCTGACGAACCTGCTGCTCGCGACGCTGACACCAGCCCGGGCCAGCGAGGAAGTGCTCGAGCAGATATTCAATCGGGACTTCTATACCGGCAAGGAGATTCGGCCCTACTACGAGTCCGCCAAGAACAAGGCCGAGGGTACGGCGAAGCACATGGCCGGCGCGTTCCTGCCGCTGCAGGAGATCCTCCAGGAGAAGGTTAATCCCGAGAACGTGGTGACAAGCCAGCTCGGCCTGACCAATCCGCCGAGCGAGGAGGAGCGTATGCGCAAGGGCCTAGAAAACTGGCAGCGCGAGCGAATCCTGAAGAAGCGCTACTGGTACGAGCGGTGGCAGCGGGAGCACGGGCAATGAAGCTCACGCAAGGGCCGCAAGGGCATGGGTCCGCACTTGACCGATCGCGAAAGCGGACTAGTGGCGTTTGTCGGGCCCTTGGGTACGTGCGAGCGCCTGATAGGTTGCTACCACGTAGCCGTCTTGTTCTGTACCGGCGAGGACACCTCTGGGTAGTGAGTTGCTCAGAACGAAGCGATACGGTTCGCCTTGCACTTCCTGATAACGAATTCGCTGACCATCCAGGAGAACTAGCCTCTCTGGGATGCGTTCTCCTGTGGCAATCTGTTCGAGCCATGAACCGACGAGCCACCAGCGCCCTTCGTGCAGGATGGTGTCGATTAGGTAAGGGCTACCTTGGTCGTAATCGCTAAAGAACAGGTACGTCTTAAAGACATCCATGGTCAGGTCCGGCGCACCACGAATTCGAGCATCACCGCGACTAAGGCAACGCCGAGAAGCTCGGTCGCCCACTGCGGAAGGACGATGCAGAGACCGATGACTGCGGCGAACACCGCGAGGCCGGCCAAGACACCCGACCAGTCGCCGCCCAGATCGTGGTAGTCCTCGTCGCCGTTGCGAGCGTTGGCGCTCCTACGTTCGGGTGGCCTGTAATCATCTGCCCGCGCTTTGCCGGCCGCAAGAGCCTAGGCGATCGGTTACGCCCGGAGCCAGCGTGAGGACGCGGGTAAGATAAGCAGATGCGAATCCTCGCGTCGCTTGCCATCCTCGCCGCGCTGGTTGCCGGTGGCATGTGGCTGACACGCCCCAAGGAAGTGCCTGCGAAACCCCTCCAGATCGCCGAACCTCCCGCGCACTTCCGTTCGCATTCCTACCGCCTTGGCGACCACCTAACGCTCATCGTTGCTGACGTACCTGACGTCCTAAGCCCCCAGTTGGCCGACCGTTGCTTCATCCTCGAAGATGATTCGAACCAGGCGAGGCAGAATCAGATGCAGTGCCTGAACGGGGTATCGGCTGGCGGTCAGTAACCGCCAATCTCCGTCCACCCCTTCGACTTCAAGCACAGATACTCGTCGGACCCGTACCCGGCGGCCGAGTTGATGAAGTTGAAGCATTCCGCGCGGGCTTGATCTAGAGACTCCGTAGCCCAAGGAGCTCGCACGTATTGGGGCGGCGGAACGTCGGCACATCCAGCTAGGAGTAGTGCGAGCAAGGCGTAGCGCATCCTGTCTCCCTGATGGACCCCAGCGCATCCAGTTTGCGCCCGACTGGCGCCACACTCAATGCGGCCGAAACCCTTGCGACCGGGCGAGCAGCCGCCGGTAGCCGGCGAGCCACGCTTCCTTGAGTTCCTCGACCAGCTCCGGCCGATCCGCAACGAGGTGCGTCAGCTCCAAGGTGCCGGTGCCGCATGCATAGGCGACGCGCGCCGGATGCTCATCGGGCAGCACGCCCAAGATCGTCGCCACGTCGGCGCGCTCGGCAGGGTCGCGGGTGTCGTAGGGATTGGGCTGCATGGCAGAATCGCGCGGGGGCGAGCAGGGTAGCAGACTCAGATCAGACCCAGCCCTTGAAGGCATGCCGTGGGGGTATGTTTGGGGGTACGTATGCCAAGACGCAGTAAATGGATAACGCTGAATCAGCACGTTACGAGTGAACTTCGGTAGAGACCCCCGCCTCCAAGCTCTTACCTCGCGCGCCGCAGGCTGCCCGGCAGATAGTCCGGCGAGAGACGCTCGCGCCAGCCGAGAAGCCGAACGTAGTCGTCAAACCCGCAGCCTGTCGGGCACGCGAGGCGCTGCGCGAGCGTGCCGTTCCAGCCGATCGCCTGATCGATCTCCGCGTCGTGGCCGCGTCGCGGACAGGTGAGTCGCGCCGAGCTTGCGCCGCGCACCGGGCGCCAAGTGCCGGGCCCGCTGCCTTTCCGAATTTCGGTCGCCATGGACAGCTCCATTTGGTAGCTGAATGCCGCAGGCAGATCATCCGCCCGTAACGGTCAGGTCGTTCTCCACGTTTCTCACGCCAGCGACCGAGTGCGCGATCTGGCCGGCGCGCCGCTTCGCGGCGTCGCTGTGCACGAGGCCGGTGAGAATCACGACGCCGTGATCGGTCACCACGTGCACATTCAGCGCGTTCACGGTTTTGTCGGCGGCCATGTCGGCTTTCACTTTCGCCGTAATGGCGCTGTCGTCGACGTACTCGCCGGTCTTCGTGCCTACGCCCGCGCAAGCAGCGACGTTCGTCGCGACGAGCAGGGGGTCAAGTCCGTGGGTTGCTGGAAATTCGTGAGCGGGATGCATTCAGTTTCGCCGGCGCGGTGCGCTCGGCGTGA
>JAKAFQ010000017.1 GCA_021817875.1 Pseudomonadota bacterium | reverse complement strand
CACCGATGGCCGTGGCGCAGGCGTGTGCGACCTGTGCCGCGTGGGTGCGCTCGGTGAGCAGCTGGGTGCGGATGAGCTCGATTTCGTTCATGGGGTCGTATTCTAGGGCTTGTGCACGCAGGCCAGAATCCCGGCCAGGCGGGACGGGGGGAGAGCGCTTCCGGGGGTCGGCCGGCGAGGTTCGGCCCCCGGGTCGTGCCGGTGCGCCGCTACCGCGCTGCTGCGGCCGGCGTCCGGGCGGCACGGACCGATTGCCGCACGCCGGTGGCGCAGGGGTCCGGGACGGGATCGGTGCCGGGGTTGCCGGGGTGCAATTTGACGGCTCCACGTTGCTTCCGCGGGTGCGCATCAGTAGAGTCGCACGGCTTTCCTTCAGGTGTTTCCCCAATCCCATGTCGAATTCCGTGCCTTGGGTCGTGCACAAGTTCGGCGGATCGAGCGTCGCCGATGCCGCCTGCTTCCGCCGCGTGGCGGCCATTCTCGATGCCTCTCAGGCGGTGCGCCTCGGGGTGGTGCTGTCAGCCTGCAAGGGCGTGACCGATGCGCTGCTGAATCTGGTGAGGCTCGCCGAGGAGCAGGACGAGGGCTACCGGGCGCAGCTCGCGGCGCTGCGCTGCCGACATGCCGAGATCGCCGAGGCGCTGCTCAGTCCCGAATCGGTGCGCTTGTTCCTCGCCGGATTCGACCGCGACTGCCATGATCTCGAGGGTATCCTGCAGACGGTGAAGCTGACCCGCGCGGCGGCGGCCAACGTGCGCGACCTGATCGCCGGTTACGGCGAGCTGTGGTCGACCCGGCTGTTCCATCGCTTCATGGAAGAGCACGGCGGCCGGCGCGGCCCGGTGCAGTGGATCGATGCGCGCCGGGTGGTGGTGGTCGAGTGGGGCCCGCTCGGCCCGGCGGTGCAGTGGGAGGACTCCAGGGCCCATCTGGCCGAGCGGGTCGACGCCGATTTCAACGGCACCCTGATCATCACCGGTTTCATCGCCTCGGACCGCCGCGGCGTGCAGACCACGCTCGGGCGCAACGGCAGCGACTTTTCCGCATCGATCTTCGGGGCGCTGCTGCGGGCGTCCGAGATCATCATCTGGACCGACGTCGATGGGGTGCTGTCGGCCGATCCGCGCCGCGTGCCGGATGCCACGGTGATCGACTCGCTCTCCTACAGCGAGGCGATGGAGCTCGCGTACTTCGGCGCCAAGGTGATCCATCCGCAGACCATGGCGCCGGCGGTCGGCGACCGCATACCGATCTGGATCCGCAATACCTTCGCGCCCGAGAAACCCGGGACGCTCATCTGCGCCAAGCCGACCTCGAAGCTGCCCGTCAAGGGAATCGCCAGCATCGAGCACGTGGCGCTCGTCAACCTGGAGGGCGCCGGCATGATCGGCGTGCCGGGGACGGCGCACCGGCTGTTCGGCGCGCTGCGCGAGGAGGGCATCTCCGTCATCCTGATCTCCCAGGGCAGCTCCGAGCACTCGATCTGCTGCGCCATCCCGCAGGATCAGGGCGAGCGCGCCGCGGCGGTGATCCGCCGGGCGTTCGAGCGGGAGCTTCAGGAAGGTCAGATCCAGCGCGTCGAGATCGACCCGGAGCTGGCGATCCTCGCCATCGTCGGCGACGGCATGGCGGGCACGCCGGGCGTGGCCGCCAAGGTCTTCAACGCGCTCGGCACCGCCGCGGTCAATGTACGCGCCATCGCCCAGGGCGCCTCGGAACGTAACATCTCGGTGGTCGTCGAGGGCCGCTCCGCCACGCGCGCGCTGCGCGCCGCGCACGCGGGACTTTACCTCTCGCCGCACACGATTTCCGTCGGCGTGATCGGTCCGGGCACCGTGGGCCGGGTGCTGCTCGATCAGATCGCCTCGCAGAGCGAGCGGCTGCGCGCCGATTTCCAGCTCGATCTGCGGGTCCGGGGAATCCTCGGCTCCCAGCGCATGCTGCTCTCGGACGGCGGTATTGCCCTGTCTGCGTGGCGGCGCGAGTACGAGCGCAGCGCGACGCCGGCCGATCTCGAGCGCTTCATCGGGCACGTGCGCGTCGATTACCTGCCGCACACCGTGATCATCGACTGCACCGCGAGCAGCGCGATCGCGGGGCGTTATGCCGAGTGGCTGCGGGCCGGCATGCACGTGGTCACGCCCAACAAGAAAGCCAACAGCGCCGATCTCGCCTACTACCGGGCGGTGCACGAGGCGCGCCGCGCGGGCTCGGCGCACTACCTGTACGAGGCCACCGTCGGGGCGGGACTGCCCGTGGTGCACACACTGCGCGATCTGCGCGAGACGGGCGACGAGATCACCAGCATCGAGGGCATCTTCTCCGGCACGCTCGCATACCTGTTCAACGTGTATGACGGGAGCGCCAGTTTCTCCGACATCGTGCGCGATGCGCGCCAGCGCGGCTACACCGAACCCGATCCGCGCGATGACCTTTCGGGCATGGACGTGGCGCGCAAGCTCATCATCCTCGGCCGCGAGATGGGTCTCGAGCTCGAGCTGGCCGATGTCGGGGTGGAGAGCCTGGTGCCCGCGGGTCTCGAGGCCGGCTCGATCGAGGAGTTCATGGCGAGGCTGCCGCGGCACGATGCGGCCATGCAGCAGCGCTTCGAGACCGCGCGGGCGCGCGGCACGGTGTTGCGCTATGTCGGGCGGCTCAGCGCCGACGGACAGGCCACCGTCGGTCTGGTCGAGCTCGACGCCCGACACGCCTTCGCCAACATCGCGCTCACCGACAACGTGGTGCGTTTCGCCACGCGCCGCTACTGCGACAATCCGCTCATCGTGCAGGGGCCCGGGGCGGGACCGGAGGTGACCGCGGGCGGAGTGTTCTCCGACCTGCTGCGTCTCTCGGCGTACCTCGGAGCGCGGTTGTGAGCGGCGTGCTCGACTGGGCCACGGCGTTCGCCCCGGCATCGAGCGGCAACGTCGCCATCGGTTTCGACATCCTGGGATTCGCCGTCGATGCGCTCGGCGACCGGGTGACGGTGAGCCGCAGCGCCGGCCCCGGCGTGAGCATTTCGGCCGTGAGCGGCGTCGCGGGCGAGCTGCCGAGCGATCCGGCGCACAACACCGCCGGCAGAGCCTTGCTCGCCCTGCAGGAGTCGCTCGCCCCGGGGTTTGGGTTCGACCTGCGCATCGAGAAGGGCATCCCGCTCGGCTCGGGACTCGGCGGCTCGGCCGCCTCCGCGGTCGGTGCGGTGGTGGCGGCGAATGCGCTGCTCGGCTCGCCGTGCAGCAAGCTCGAGCTGCTGAAGTTCGCCATGCAGGGCGAGCAGGTGGCGAGCGGCTCGCTGCACGTGGACAACATCGCGCCGTCGCTGTTCGGCGGACTGGTGCTCACGGTCGGCATCGATCATCCGCGGGTGAAGCGCATTCCGGTGCCGGAGCGGATCCGCGCCGTCATCGTGCATCCGCACATGTTTCTCGCCACCCGCCAGGCGCGCGCGATCCTCAAGCGCAGCGTGGAGCTGTCGGATTTCGTGTGGCAGACGGCGAACCTCGCCGGGTTCATCTCGGGGTGCTATACGGATGATCTCGACATGATCCGCGAGTCCTTCCAGGACGTGGTCATCGAACCGCAGCGCCAGGCGTTGATTCCGGGGTTCCCGCAGGTGCGCGCGGCGGCCATGGAGGCGGGCGCTCTCGGCTGCTCGATCTCCGGCGCGGGCCCGACGCTGTTCGCCTGGGCGCTCGAGCCGGACGCCCCGAGAGTGCTCGAGGCGATGCGCGGGCAGTTCGCCGCACGCTCCATCGCGCTCGACGAGTGGGTGATCGGCCTCGACTCCGAGGGCGCGCGCATCGTGGCCAGCGGCTGAGTGGGCGGATCGCGCAGCCATGCGTTTCAGAAGTACTCGTAACCCGGAGCAGTGGGCGGACTTCGCCACCGCGTTGTCGCAGGGCCTTGCGCCCGACGGCGGGCTGTATGTTCCCGAGGAGTGGCCGCGGCTGACCCCGGCGGCGTTCGCCGGCAGCGAGGATCTGGCGTCGGTCGGCGCCAGACTGCTCGAGCCGTTTGCGCAGGGCGATGTGCTCGGACCGTCGCTGCGCGAGATTCTCGTCGAGGCGTTGGATTTTCCGGCGCCGGTGGTGGAGCTGCCGCGCGCACGGCTCGCGGTGCTCGAGCTGTTTCATGGCCCGACGGCGGCGTTCAAGGACTTCGGCGCCCGGTTCCTCGCGGCGTGCCTCGGCCGGCTGCGCCAGGCTCGGCCGCGCCCGCTCACGATCCTGGTGGCGACTTCGGGCGATACCGGCGGGGCGGTGGCCGCGGCCTTCCACGGTCGTCCGGGCATCGAGGTGGTGGTGCTGTTTCCGAAGGGCCTGGTCTCCCCGACGCAGCAGAGGCAGCTGACCTGCTGGGGAGGCAATGTGCGCTCGTTTGCCGTGCACGGCACGTTCGATGACTGCCAGCGCCTGGTCAAAGAAGCGTTCATGGACCCGACGCTGCGCGAGCGGCGCGAGCTCTCCTCGGCCAACAGCATCAATCTCGGGCGTCTGCTGCCGCAGGCCGTGTACTACGCGGCCGCGAGCCTCGCGGTGTGGCGGCATCACGGCGAGCCCGCGTCGTTCATCATCCCCAGCGGCAACCTCGGCAATTCCGTGGCCTGCATCTGGGCGCGTCAGATGGGGCTGCCGATCGCGGAGGTGGTGCTGGCGCACAACGCCAACCGCACCGTGCCCGACTTCCTCGCCACGGGCGAATGGCGTCCCCGGCCGAGCATCGCCACGCTCGCCTCGGCGATGGACGTGGGCAATCCGAGCAACATGGAGCGGCTGCGCGCGCTGTACCCGCAGATCGATGCGCTGCGCGCCGCGGTGAGCGCCTGCACGGTGGACGATGAATCCATCCGGGCGCGCATCCGAAGCGGATTCGAGCAGCTGCAGCAGATCTGGTGTCCGCACACGGCCACGGCGGCCGAAGCGTACGAGCGGCTGCCCGAGCAGCGCCGGCGCGCCGGGCGCTGGGTGCTGGTCGCGACGGCCCATCCGGCGAAGTTCCGCGAGATCATCGAGCCGCTGATCGGCCGCGAAGTGCCGGTGCCCGAATCGCTGGCCCGGCTGTTTGCGCGTCCCAGCGCCTATCAGGAGATCGCCGCGGATCTGGCCTCGCTGCGGGATGCCCTCGGAGACGGCGCCGCCTGACGGGAGGAATGCTGGTGCAGGACATCATGAACCTGCCGCTTGCCGCCTGGGTGCTGGTGGCGGTCGCGGCCGCCGCGGGATTCGGCTTCTCGTGGCTGTGGCGCTGGTATCGGGTGCGGCGCGCCCGCCGTCTGCTGCGATCCGCGGTGACCGCGGTCGGCGTCGATCACCTGGTGGATGTGCTGGTGCCCGACGGCATGGGGGATGGCTATCACGTCGATTTTCTGCTGTTCAGCGTGCACGGGGTGCTGGTGATCGATGTGCGCGAGGTGCAGGGCAACATCTTCGGCGGCGACCAGATGGCGGAGTGGACCGTCATGGACGGCCCGCGGCGCTTCACGTTCATCAATCCCCAGAACGGTCTGTATGACCGGGTGGCGGCGGTCAAGGCGATCACCGGGAATATTCCCGTCGAGGGACGGGTGGTGTTTGCCGGCATGGGCAGGTTCCCCAAGGGACTGCCGAAGTGGACGCTGATGATCGACTCGCTGCGCGCCGAATTCCCGAGCCTCGAGGCGGAACTCGAAGCGAACGCGATCTCGCACTACCGCGAGGCCTGGGACCGGCTGAAGGCATCGGTCAGGCCGAGCCCCATGGCGCACATGCGCTAGCCCGGTTACGGGGCGCACCGCGACGCCCGATCTGCGGGCGGGCCGCGGCGCACGCCGTGAGGATCGTTCTCAGCGGAGGCCGTGGGCGTGATCGGCCAGCACGAGCGACACGCACGCGGTCAGCTTCTCGGCGTACGCCAGGTGCAGAAACTCGTTGGGCCCGTGCGCGTTGGCCTGCGGACCGAGCACGCCGGTGATGAAGAACTGGGTATCGGGGAATCGCTCGCCGAGCAGGCTCATGAAAGGGATGGTGCCGCCGCTGCCGACGTGGATCGCCTCCCGGCCATAGATCTGTTGTGATGCGCGCTGAATCGAATCCTCCAGCCAGGGCGCGAAGCGCGGCGCGTTCCAGCCCGCGCTGGCGGGGCCGGCTTCGAAGCTCACGCGGGCGCCGCAGGGCGGATCGTGCTCCAGACAATGCTTCACCGCGTCTGCGGCGCGAAGCGGATCGCAGGTCGGCGGCAGGCGCAGCGAGAGCTTCAATGTCAGTTCGGGCAGCAGGACGTTGCCGGCCGACACCGTCGGCGGCAGACCGTCGGCGCCGGTGACCGCGAGCGTCGCCTTCCAGGTGCTGTTGACGAGCAGCTCGAACGGATCGTCGCAGACGGCCCGCACGCCCGGGACCCACGGCAGCCTGCCGGCGACGGTATCCCCGAGCACGCGCGCGGCGCAGCGCAGCTGCGCGCGCCGGTCCTCGGGCATCCGCACCGACAGCTCATCGAGCAGCAGCGCGCCGTCGAGCGGGCTTTCCAGCCTCGAGAGCAGCTGCTCGGCGATGCGAAACGGCGTCGCAGCGATCCCGCCCGCCATGCCGGAGTGCACGCCTTCCTCGAGCACCCGGATGCGCAGTTCGCCGACGAGATTGCCGCGCAGGGAGGTGGTGCACCAGAGCTGATCGTAATTGCCGCATTCGGCATCGAGGCACACCAGCAGCGAGGGCTCGCCGATCGCGCCGTCGAGCGCCGCGAGGTGGGCCGGCAGGTCGATGCTGCCGCTTTCCTCCGAGGCCTCGATGAGCACCACGCAGCGGGCGAGCGGGACCTTCTGCGCCTTGAGCGCCCCGATCGCGGTCAGGCAGCTGAAGACCGCATAGCCATCGTCGGCGGCACCCCGGCCATAGAGCCTGCCCTCGTGCTGTACCGGTTCCCAGGGGCCGAGGCCCGGCCGCCAACCGGTGAACGCCGGCTGTTTGTCGAGATGTCCATAGAGCAGCGCACAGCCCGGCCGTTCGCCGGGGATGTCCACCCGCAGCAGCGGCGTGCGCCCGGGCAGGCGATGGATCTCGACCGTCATGCCCTCGATCGGCTGGGCACGGCACCACTCGGCCATGAGGCCGGCTGCAGCCTCCATGTAACCGTTCTCTTCCCAGTCCGGATCGAACAGCGGTGACTGGTTGGGAATGCGCACGTACTCCGTCAGGCGCTCGAGGATGGAGCCGCGCCAGGCGGACGCGATGAAGCGCTGCAGCGAGTGGAGGTCCACGCAGGTCTCCCGGGGAGGTTTTCCGGATGGTAGGCGCTTGGGGGCGGCAGCGCCATGCGGGCCTCGCGTGCGCACCGGGTCAGTAGCGCAGCTGGTAGGACAAGCCGACGCTGCTGCCCGGATCATTCTGCGGGGTCGTGCCTTGAGTGCTCGCCGTGCCGTTGCCGAGGCGCGTCTCGAGCTTCAGGTGCCGGGTGAGCAGGATGTCGGCGCGAATCTGGCTGGTGCCCTGGGTCGTCTGCGTCGCGGCGACGTACACCCGATTCGAGAGATATCTGCCGGCCGTGAGGCTCGCGCCGGTGGTTTGCGTGCCGCTGCCGCCGGAGGGCGCGGCGCTCGCGACCGAGAGCGTATTGAGGCCGAGGGAGCGCCGGATCCAGGGCAGGGGATTGAAGCGGCTCGCGCCCGTGCCGCCGACGCCCCCGAGGCTCGCGAGCGCCGCGCCGGTCTCGGCCAGCTCGTAGGGGGTCAGCCGGGAGGGGGGTTTGCCGAACAGCAGCAGCGCGAGCAGTTCGTCGGGCGGCAGCCGCGGGCTGCTCGAGAGCGCAATCCTCGGGGCATCGGCGAAGCCCGTGACGCGCAGCGTCACCGTCGTGGCCGAGGGGTACAGGACACTGGTCTGCGCCACGAAATCGAGCGACGGATCGATCCGACCCCTGAGCCCCTCCCCATTGAAGCCCACCCGGCCGCTCGTGAAGTCCAGGCGCGTCCCGGCCAGAGAGAATGTGCCGCGGGTCATCGAGAACCCGCCGCTCACCCGCGGCTGCAGCGAGGTGCCGGCGATCTCGAGCGTTCCGCCGAGTTGGGCGTCGAGTCCTCTTCCGCGGACCAATATGGCGTGCGGCGCCCTCAGGGTGAGCCCCAGACCGATCGCAATGGGCCGCGCCCGGCGCGTCGATCGCAGCGCCTCGCCCGGCCGGATCACCTCGAGCGTCTGCACGTTGGGCGGGAACGCGTTCGGGATGCGGATCGATGCATGGTGGATGAGGATGTTGCCGGTGACATCGACGCGATGTCGCAGCGTCCCGTGCACCTGCAGATCGGCATCGAGGTTGGCGGTCAGCAGGTCGTTCGTGATCGGCTCGATTCCACGGGCGCGCACCGCAAGGTCGATCGGCATCCTCGGTCGGAGAATGCCGATCGTGCCGCTCGCCGAGAGCCGTCCCGGTCCGGCACGCGCCGTCAGGCGCTCGATCCTGAGCACGCCCTGACGGCCGATGAGCCGCGCGTTGATGTCGTCGAAATGCACCCCCTCGGGGTAATCGCGCAGGTCTCCGCCCGCGAGCCCCACGGTGCCGCGGATCCGCGGGGCCTGCAGGCTGCCGCTCACGCGGGCATCGACCGCGAGTGACCCCGCGACGCGCTCGCCTCTTGCCGCGAGGAAGGCGTTCATCAGTGCGGCGTCCACGTGACCGGCGAGGGTCAACCCGAGGGGACCACGGCGGCTGAGCGGCGCCCGGCCGCTCAGCGTCAGCCGCGACCCGGGACCGGCGTCGAGCGCGGCGGAAACGTCCGCCCGGTCAGCACGCAGGCGCAGTGCGCCGCGCAGGCGGATGGCGGGCAAGCCCCGCGCGGCCGCGCCGGCGAGCTGCAGGCCGGTCATCTCGAACGAGGCGCGGCCGGTGGGTGCGCCGCGGCTGCCCTCGAGATGCGCCTCGGCATCGAGCGTGCCGCGGCTGAGCAGGTGCGGCTCAAACACCTCGATGAGCCCGGCGTCGAGGTGATGAATGGAAGCGCGCACATCGAGCGCCGGAGAGAGCTGCCCATCGAGCACGATGACCGCCCGCTGAACACCGAGGCGAAGCTGGCGCACCGTCAGACCGCCCGTCCACCCCACCCGGGACGGTGACAGCAGGCGCAGCGTCTGACCGCGATACTGCGCATCGAAGTCGAGGAGCTCGAGCGAGCGGGCCGGTGCATCGAGCCGGGCAGTGGCGGCAAGGCGGGCCGGCGCACCGCGCAAATGGGGGGAGTGGGCCACCAGATGCACGCGCAGCGCATCGAGCGGACCGGAGGCGGACACGCGGGCATCGCCCGAGAGGCCGTCCGCCGCGAGGTCGCGGCCGGTGAGCTCGATTCGCACGCTCGCACGACCCGCGGCGCGCCCCAGCGCCACGCTGCCCTCGAGGCGCCCGGCGAGGATCGTCCCGAGCAGCGGCTGCAGATCCGCCAGGCGCAGCACGCTCAGGCGCAGGCGGCCGCGGGCCGGCGCAAGGCCCGGGGTCGTCGCGAGATGTCCGTTGATGCGCAGACTCTTCCAGGCGGCCTGGCGCACCTCGAGGCGCAAGGCTGAGGCGGCCGTTCGTTCAACGGAGGCGTCGAGCCTGAGCGGCGCGCCGTCGAACGTGCCCGTGGCCCGGATGAGGGCGCGCGCGGCTGACGGCAGTCCGCGGGCCTGCACACGGGCCTGGAGGGTTCCGGGCGGCGAGCCGCGCACCGAGAGCCGGGTGCGCACCCTCGCCTGCAGCGCCAGCGCCCGCAGCGGCCCCTGCACCGAGCCGCTGAACTCGAGCGAGCCAGCGGATACCGGGGAGACCCGAGTCAGGTCGGGCAGGGCAACCCGCCAACGGGCGCGCAGAGACCGCAATGGCCCGGCCGCCGCGCCGGGCGGGTTGCGCTCGGCGCTGCCCGTGGCGGAAATCGACAGGGCACGCCCGAGCAGCGCCAGATGGGTGATGTCAGCCTGGGTCGGCGTCAGGCTCGCCTCGAGTCTCAGGCGAGTTCGGGCCCCGAGCAGCCGCGCGAGGAGGCTCGTGCCGCGCACGCGACCCGTGCCGCCGATCTCGAGGTGGGTGCTCGCGCCGCGCTGCGCGATCGCACCGGACAGGCGCAGGCTGCCGCCAAGGCGCGCGTGGTCGAGCCGTGCAAGGGCTGCAAGATCCGGCAACGACAAGGCGAACCTGGCGCGGCGCGTGCCCGCCGTCAGCGCCCATGCCCGCAGGTCGAACAGCCGATCCGTCATCCGCAGTTGCAGCGGGCGGTGAGTCGCCTGCCACTGCAGCGACGCCTGCAGGATGAGCGGCGAGCCGCGCAGCAACCGTGGGTGCGGGCCCGGCAGCCGGATGTGCCGGGCGGTTGCGTGCACCGTGAGGATCCGGCCGTCAGCCTTGAGGATCGCCCTGAGCACACCGAGTCGCGCGCCGTCCGCGAGCCTCAGGCCCTCGAGATCGAGCTCGCCGCTCGCCCGTGCCCCGCGGAGCGGTCCGCGCCAGCGGCCCTGCAGCGCGATGCGCCGCCACGAGAGCCCCGGTCGGGGCGTCAGGGCCGGTGAAGCGAGCGCGTAGCGCAGATCGGCGGCCCGCCGCTCGAGATCGATCGTTCCGCGGCTGTGGGCACGCAACGCCCCGGCGCGCACGCTGAGGCTCAGCTGCGCGGCTCGACGCGGACCCTCGAGGGTTGCGTTTACTGCGAGCGGGCCGAGTCCGGGAAGGTCGAACCACTGTTCGAGAGGTCCCCCGGCGGGCTCCCGCAGGGTCAGTCTCGCCTCGATGGCCTGCGGAGCGGCCTGCAGCGTCAGGCGGTACAGGCCTCTGCCCCGGGTGCGCCGCGCGAACAGACGCACCCGCGCATCCTGCATCGAGCGGTAATGGATGGCTCCCCGGACCGTCAGTCGGGCGGGCGGGCCGGCGGTGGCTGACCGCAGATCGAGCGCATCGATCCTCAGGCGGTCGATGTCGATGTCCGGTACGAGCGAGCGGGCGCCCGGTCCACCGCGCCCGGTGCTGAGCGGACCTCGGGCCACATCGAGCCGGCCGATCTCGAGCTGCTCGATGTGCAGAACCCCTGTGAGCAGCGCAAGGGGCGACCAGCGCAGCGAGATGTGCGCGGCGCTCAGCCACACGCCCTGCGGGTCGCTCAGCTGCAGCCTCGCAATCTCGATGCGGGAAGGCAGGCGGCCACCGAGGCCCTCGAGGCGCACGCGTCCCGAGGTGAGCTGCGCCGTCTCGCGCTCGAGCAGCCGGCGCCCGGCCCGCGTATGGGCCGCGCCGATCAGAGCGCCCACGCCAAGCGATCCGAGCAGCAGCGCCGCGGCGAGGCTCCAGACTGTGATGCGCAGCGCCCGGCGCATCAGAATGCCTGCCCGAGGCCGACGTAGACCTCGAAACGGCCGCTGTGGCTGAGGCGGCGCGTCGGCACAGCGACATCGAGCCGCAGGGGGCCGATGGAAGTGTAGTAGCGCACGCCCATTCCCACCCCGACACGATATACGCTGCTCGGGCCGCTCTGCACACCGCCCGCATCGGCGAACACGACGAATCCGAATCGTGCGCCCAGGCGCTGGCGCAGCTCGAGATTGAGCGCCTGCAGGCTCGTTCCGCCTTCGGGCGTGCCGTTCGGAAACTCCGGGCCGATCGACTGATAGCGATAACCCCTCACGGTGCCACTGCCGCCGGCGTAGAAGCGCTGATCGGGTGGCAGGCTGAACCGGGTGGCCCCTTCGGCCACTCCGCCGATCAGTCTCGAGGCGATCACGGTGCGTCCCGGCGGATCACCCACAAACAGTCTGTGCAGGTCGAAGTAGGTGGCGAGGCTTCCCTGCACGATGACGAACAGCTGTGGACCCGACGCTCCCGAGGAGAGGGTCGGGGAGAGACTGATCGAGAACCGGTAGCCGTGGGTCGGATCGAGGAGAGGCGAGGACAGGTCGGTGGAATCGAATCGTGCCGACAGCGGTGTCGAGAGCAGATCGTAGTGATCGTGGCGGCCGGCCTGAACGATGCGCTCGTGCTCGTAGGAAACACCCCCGGTCGCGATCCAATCCCTCGAGAGCCGTCGGGTCAGGGTTGCGCCGGCCGTCGCGCCATTCTGGGTATAGGCCTGCAGCGTCTGACGCAACGCGGCGACCGAGAATCCGAGCGTTTGTCCGCGACGGCGCCAATCGGGGATCGCATAGCCGATCCGCGCATCGTAGCCGAGGCCGGTGCTCGCGGTGCCGCCGAGATCGATGGCGCTCGCCGAGACCTCGAGGCGCTCGCCGTTGCCGAGCACGTTGCGGTCGCTCCAGCGGATGCCGCCACTGCCGCCGAGATCGCTCGAGTAGGCGGAGTTCACGCCGATGGCATAGCGCTTGTTTTCGTGGACGCGAAACGTGATCGGCACCCGCCGGCGCGGATCGGGGGCGCCCCGATGCACGCTGACGCTGGAGAACACTCCGAGCCGCAGCAGGTTCTGCCGCGCCTTCTCGATGCGGGCCGCATCGTAGCGCTGCCCGGTGTGCACCAGGAGGCGTCGCCTGACCAGCGAGGCGTGAACGTGCCGCAGGCCCTCGATCCGGATGGCGCCGATCCGCACGCGCGGTCCGGTCGTGACGCGGAAAGTCAGATTGAGCACGTGTCGGGCCGGCTCCTCGTAGGCGATGGGCGGGCTCACCTCGGCCTGCGCATAGCCGGCATCCTGCAGCCTCGCCTGAAGATCCGAGCCGGCGGCCCGGACCTCGGAGGCGACGGCCGGAGCCCCGCGGGGCAGGCCGGGCAGCGCGTGAGGCAGGCCGAGCGTGCGCGCCAGGCCCTGCGGCAGGGTTCCCACGATCCGGATGCGCCCGACGCGAAACAACACGCCCAGCCTGGGAATGATGTTCACGCGCGCATCGGTGCCCGCCGGGGCCGTGCGCAGGGTCTCGCCGAGCCCGACGCTGTCGAGGCGCCTGCCATCGATCCTGATCGTGATCGTGCCCTGGTAGTACCCGAAGCTCTCGAGCACGGTCCGCAAGCGCTTCACATCGCCCCGCGCGCGCACGATCAGTCCATACGGACCCACCGGGGCTCTGCCGCGCAGCGCCTCGAGCTGCGAGGTGGATTTCAGCGTGGAATCGATCACGCCGTTGCCGCTCGAGGTCCACTCGATCCGGTAGGTCAGGGGCGTCGCCGCGGGCGCGGGGGGCGGTGCGAGCGCCGAGCATGCCAGCAGTCCGAGCAGGCCGGCGGCAGGCCACTGACTGGGCCGCCGCGCGGCCGTACCGCCCGGGCGCCTCATGCGGGCCAGCGTCCGCACGGAGCACGGCCTGATGCGCGCGGGGTGTCCCTGCTCCGCGAGGGACGGCGGTCGAATGAACCACTCGGAGGCACCCGCTTCATGGCGCAGCGAGTCGCGAGCCTCAGCCGCCCGGGTCGGGAATCCCGAACAACGAGCGGGCCGCCGCGGTGCTCGTCCGGGCCAGCGTCTCGGGCGGCTCCCCACGGGCGTGGGCGATCACGGCGGCGATATGCGCCAGGTACGCCGGCTCGTTGCGCCGCGAGGCGGGCTTCGGCCGCAGATCGCGCGGCAGCAGATACGGACCGTCCGTCTCGAGCAGCAGCCGATCGGCCGGAATCCGCCGCACCAGCTCGAGCAGGTGCGTTCCACGGCGCTCGTCGCAGATCCACCCGGTGATGCCGATCGCGAGTCCGAGGTCGAGATAGCTGTCGAGCTCGGCAGCGCCCCCGGTAAAACAGTGCGCGACGCCCCCCGACAGGTCCGCCCAATGCTCGCGCAGGATGGCCAGAAAGTCCGGGTGCGCATCGCGCTGGTGCAGGAACAGCGGTTTGCCGAGGCGCGCGGCGAGCTGCAGCTGATCGTGGAAGGCGCGGCGCTGAGCCTCGTGGGGGGCGTAGTTTCGGTAGTAGTCAAGACCGCACTCCCCGATGGCGAGCACCTGCGGCTCGCGCGCCAGCTGCCGCAGCTCCTCGAGCTGCTCGGCGGTCAGCTCCAGGGCATGGTGAGGATGGATGCCGGCCGTGGCGAACAGTCGCCCGGGGTGGGCCCTGGACAGCCCGATCGCCTTGCGGGTGCTCGGGCCGCAGGCGCCCGTGACCATCATCTGCACGACCCCGGCCGCCTGCGCGCGCGCAATGACCTCGTCGCGGTCGGCGTCGAAACTGTCGTGGGCGAGATTGATGCCGATGTCGATGAGGGGGACGGGAGAGGCGGGGTGGGACGGAAGAGACATGAATCGGGTGCCAGCGGCCGGTGGGGACGGCAGAGGATCTTGCCATGCCGGCCGAGAAGAGCAGAAGGGGTAAGCCGGTGGCCGGTGACTGTCGATGCCCAGCCGCCTCTCTGGCGGGCAGCGCCGCGCTCAGGCCCACTCGGGCGCGTTGCCCGGCTTCCACTTGATGCTGCAGCCGAGGCTGGCGAGCTGCTGCTCCAGGCGTCTGCCCTCGAGCAGCGCATCCACCGCGGCGCGCAGCTCGCTGCCCGTCACGGGCTGGGTGTTGCCCGGGGTGCTCGCATCGAAGCGGCCCCGATAGACGAGCCTGCGCGCCGCATCGAACAGAAAGAAGTCCGGTGTGCAGATCGCCTCGTAGGCCCGGGCGGTACGCTGCGTCTCGTCGTACAGGTAGGGAAACGTGAAGCCCCTGGACTGGGCGATCCGCGCCATGTTCTGCGGCCCGTCGTCCGGGTAGGCCGTGGCGTCGTTGGCATTGATCGCCACGATGTCGAGTCCTTTCGGTCCGTATTCGCGCGCGAACGCGAGGAAACCCTCGAGGATGTGCCGGACGTACGGGCAGTGATTGCAGAGGAAGGCGACCAGCAGACCCCGGGGCGCGGCAAAGTCGTTCAGGTGCCAGATCCGGCCCGTCGTATCGGGCAGGGAGAAATCCGCGGCCGGGGTGCCGAGTGGCAGCATGCGGGACTGTCTTGCGGCCATGGGGGCTCCTCTACGGCTCAGCTGTCGGGCAGTTCGCCGAGCGCCGCGCACAGCGCCTCGACGTCCCGCTCGCTCTGGTCCCAGGAAGTCACCAGGCGAGCGAGCCCGGCTGCCGGGGCGCCCCAATCGTAGAACTCGAAGCCGCGCGCGCGCAGTGTCTGCCGGGCCGGCTCGCCGAGCCGCACGAACACCTCGTTGGCCTCGACCGGGTACAACAGCCGGGTGCCCGCGGACTCACCGATGCGCCGCGCCAGCCGGTTGGCCCACGTCGCGTTGCGCCGCCACAGGTCCGTCTCCACGTACGCCAGCAGCTGCGCCGAGACGAACCGGGACTTCGACAGCAGGTGGCCCGCGCGCTTGCGTCGCAGCTCGAAGTCGCGCACCAGAGAGTGCTCGAAAAACACCACGGCTTCGGCGGCCAGCGCACCGTTCTTGGTCGCCCCGAACGACAACACGTCGACCCCGGCGCGCCAGGTGACATCCGCCGGATGGCAGCCGAGGAACGCCACCGCATTGGCGAACCGCGCCCCGTCCATGTGGACCTTCAGTCCGTGCGCGTGGGCCATCCGGCACAGCGCGCCGATCTGCTCGGGGCGGTAGGCGCCGCCGAGCTCCGTTGCCTGGCTCACCGACACCGCCGCCGGCTGCACGGTGTGCACCGAGACCGGGTGCGCCCCGAGCGCATCGGACAGCGTGTCCGCCGAGAGCCTGCCCTGCTGCCCATCGAGCAGCACGAGCTGTGCTCCGCCGGTGAAAAACCCAGGTGCGCCGCACTCGTCGCCGGCAATGTGCGCCTCGTGGTGAGCGAACACCGCACCGTACGGGGGCGTCAGCGTGGCGAGCGCCAGCGCGTTGGCCGCCGTGCCGGTGGCGACCGGAAAAACGCGCACCGCGGTGCCGAAGAACGCCCCGAGTACCGCATCGAGCCGCTGCGTCCAGGGATCATCGCCGTAGGCGACGGCAGGGCCCCGATTGGCCTCGGCGAGGGCCGAGAGGATTTCCGGACAGACGCTGGCCGTGTTGTCGCTCATGAAACGCATGACCGGGAGTGTGCCACGGCCGCGGGCGCCGCGCACCGCGTCAGCCGTGTTCCGTCCGGCCGCCCGGAGCGCACCGTCACGAGTCTCGCGCGCCGGATGCTTGCCCCTGAGGGGCGCTGTCGGTGACCGGCAGACGGCGCCAACCGGGCGGCGCGGCGCGGCGTCGAGCCGGCGCCCGAGCAGGAGTCCGAGCAGGAGTCCGAGCAGGAGTCCGAGCAGGAGTCCGAGCAGGAGTCCGAGCAGGAGGGGGTGCCGCGCCTCGGGCTCCCACGGGACCGCATCGGCAGAGGCCGGACACGGCGGTACGTGACTTCATATGATGTCAGGGTATGGCATGTCATGTCGGCGCATATCGGGTCAGGTCCCGTCATGGCCGGTCATGTCGGGTCAGGGTGCGTCATATCGAGGCATGTCATGTCTGGTCGGTGCCGCTGCCGGCTGGCCGGGCGGGCGCTCCGGATGCGCGCGTGGCGTCAGGGGTCGCAGTGAGGATGACAAATGTCAGTATCGCGCTCGGTTGCACGGGCTTCGCCGCACGCTCTGGCCGCTCGGCCGGATGAGGCGCTTGTGTCGGGCTGACAGCCGTGCTAGCGTCTAGTGTAACAACGTTACACTACGGGCGAGCGCAGGCCTCTCCCGGGGGAATCGCATGACGGGCGGCAAGCCGCTCCGGCGGCGCGTGTCAGTGCCGCACATCTCCGGTCCATGCATGTCAGAGCGGCTGAGAGCCGCAGGGCGAGACTGATCCATGTCGGAATCCACTCAACAGCCTGGCGTGCCACGATCGGCGGCCGATCCCGGCGCGGCGCGTCACCCCGATTTCGAGCGCCGCTGGAACCGCATCGCCGCCAGCATCGCGCTGCGCCAGCCGGATCGCATGCCCGTCGGACTGTTCGCGCACTTCTGGTACGCCCAGTACGGTGGCATCAGCTGCCGCGAGCAGATGCACGAGCCGCAGAAGATCGGCGCGGTGCTCGAGCGCGCCTGCCTCGAGATGCAGCCCGACCTGTACACGCCGGTGATGCTCAACAGCTGCTTCGGCAACGTGATCGAGGCGATGGGATACCGGCAGCTGCAGTGGCCCGGGCACGGCGTGGGGGACAACCGGCCGTTTCAGTATCTCGATCGCGAATACATGAGCGCCGAGGAGTACGATGATTTCCTGTTCGATCCGACCGGTTTCTACCTGTCGAAATACCTGCCGCGGGTCTGCGAGGCCTATGCCGGGCTCGAGCCGCTCGCCGGTCTCACGGGGAGCTTTTACGTCGGCACGTGCTTCGCCGCGGCTGCGTTCGCCGACCCCGGGATCGGCGCCGCCGTCAGCCGCCTCGGGGCGGCAAGCGCCGCCGCACTGAGTCACTTCGGGGCGCACGCGCAGCTCGATCGGCGCATGCGCGCCCTGGGATTTCCCGCCAGCTTCGGCACGGTCACCGTGGCCCCGTATGACGTGATCGCGGATTATTTCCGCGGCGCCAAGGGCATGATGACCGACCTGCGCCGCCATCCGGAGAAGCTCCTGCAGGCGCTCGAGAAGATGGCGACGCTGATCATACGCTCGACGCTCGCCATGGCGGCGCAGAGCGACAACCCGCTGGTGTTCATTCCGGTGCACTGGGCCCCGGACAACTTCATGTCGCAGCAGCAGTTCGAGAGATTCTGGTGGCCGTCCTACGCGAGGCTGCAGAACGCGCTGATCGAGGCCGGGCTGGTGCCGATGCCGATGTGGGAGTCCGACTGCACGAGGCGCCTGGAATTCCTGCGCGAGCACACCCCGCCCGGCAAGTGCGTCTACTGGTTCGAACGCACCGACATGATCCGGGCCTTCGAGGTGCTGGGCGACGTCGTGGCGCTGCGCGGCGGGCTCGGCGGCTCACTGCTCAGCACCGGCACGCCCGAGGAGGTGGATGGCGAAGTCCGCCGTCTCGCCGAGCGCGTGTTTCACCAGGGAGGCCGGCTGATTCTCGACGGCGCCTTCGGCGTGCCCGATGGCGCCCCGGTGCAGAACATCCGCGCCATGTGCGAGGCGGCGCGCCGCTACACCGCCTGACCCAACGACTGTGACATGGGAGACCCTGTGATGAGCATGCAACACGATGACGAGCGCCGGCTGGTGCAACTGCTGGCCGACATGAGCGAGGACGAGGGGGTGGCGCTCGCCCGCAGGATGCTGCTCGAGGACCAGGTGTCGCCGCTGCGGGTGCTCGAGCTGTGCCGCGAGGCGATGGACATCGTCGGCAAGCGTTTCGAGGCGCAGGAGTACTTTCTGCCCGAGCTGGTGCTCGCCGGGGAGATGCTCGACACCATCGGCAAGATCGCCAAGCCGCTGATCGGCGGGGACGGCGGCGGGCAGAGCCAGAAGCTCGGGCGGGTGCTGATCGGCACGGTGCACGGCGACCTGCACGACATCGGCAAGAACATCGTGACCTTCATGCTCGATATCAACGGCTTCGAGGTCAAGGACATCGGGGTCGATGTGCCGGTGCAGACCTTCATCGAGGAGATCGACGCGTTTCAGCCGGACGTGGTCGGGCTGTCGGGGTTTCTGACACTCGCCTTCGACTCGATGAAGGAGACGATCGCGGCATTCGAGGCGGCGGG
>JAKAFQ010000425.1 GCA_021817875.1 Pseudomonadota bacterium | reverse complement strand
ACGCCAAGGCCTGGCGCCCCTGGTCCGTGGAGGCCGGCCGCAAGCTTGCGTACCTGCCGCACAAGGCGACCACGTGGCACGTGCCCGAGGCACCCGCGACGGAGGTTGCGAGGTTGTGCGCGTGAGCTTGATCGAACGACACGTCGGGAATCTGCTCGATGTCACGACCGGGATCATCGTGCACGGCTGCAATGCGCGCGGTGTGATGGGTGCCGGGGTGGCCAAGGCCATCAAGGAGCGCTACCCAGGGGCCTACCATCTCTATCGCGGCGTGTACACAGGCCCGGGGCTCACCGTCGGGAACATCATCCCGTACGAAGTTCCGACGCTTGCGGCACAGACCGAGCTGTTGATCGTCAATGCGATCACCCAGCAGGACTACGGCACCGAGCAGCGCCAGGTCAACTACGAGGGGCTCTTTCAGTGCTTCTCGCAGATCCCGTGGCTGGCCAAGGCGTATCAGCTTCACGACGTTCACTTTCCGCTCATCGGCTGCGGCCTGGCGGGCGGGGATTGGAGTGTCGTCGAGGCGATCATCACGAGCACGCTGAAGGGTCTGAACATGCACCTGTGGGTGCTCGAGGAACACTGAACGGTCCGAGCCGATCAGTGCAGAGGTCACTCACTCGCCGCGGGACATCCCGCGGCGATTTTTTATCCCTTGTCGCGAAGAAGCGTCGCACCCGGGTGCCTCGGGCGGCGTTGTGGCGGGGTGCGCGGAGGATTTTATTGGAAATTCGATCCCCTATAGGTGGGCACTGAGGATAGGGCCGCGGGGACGGCCTGCACGCAAGACGAGGACTGATCAGAGTGCGAGACATTTCAGAGCCCATCGAGTTCGACACGAAGGACCTCGACATCCGGCGCATGCTCAAGGCGCTCGAGCGAGGGGAGTTCGTGCTCTACTACCAACCACAGGTGAGCACCACGACCGGGGAGGTGGCCGGCGCCGAGGCGCTGATCCGCTGGCAGCATCCGAGCCGCGGGCTGCTCGTTGCCGGGATTTTCCTGCCTGCGCTGCAGGACCTGCGCTTTGCGCGTCGCGTGGGGGAGTGGGGGATCTGGCAGGCGCGACAGGACATCGAGCGGTGGCGGCGCGCAGGGCTTGCGAGTGTGCCGGTGGCCGTGAACATGCACCCTGAGCACATCGCCGAACCGTACTTTGCCGCGTCATTCCTCGCCGCCTCCGGCGGACTGATCGACATCGAAATCGTCGAGGAGCCCGGAAATGAGCAGACTCTGGTGCCGTCGCTTACCGCGTTGCGCGCCGAAGGCGTGCGCGTGGCGCTCGATGACTTCGGGATCGGCTATTCCTCCTTCGGTCGACTGATCGAGCTGCCGATCGACATCATCAAGATCGACAAATCGTTCGTCTCGGCGCTCACCCGAAGTCGATCGCTCCCGCTGCAGACCCGTACACGACGGATTCTCTCCACCCTTGGAGCGCTTGCGCGTCTGTGCAGGTTCACTACCATCGCCGAGGGAGTCGAGACTCGGGCCGACTTCGAGGCGGTCCGTGCCCTCGGGATCGACCAATCACAGGGCTATCTGCACAGCCCAGCGGTGAGCGCCGATGCCTTCGAGCGCTTCCTGCGTCCGAGCTCGGCGGCCCCGATCGCTGTGGCTCGAAGCGCCCGAGGTGTGATCGAGGCTCCGCGGCGGGAGCGCTCATGAGCGAGAGCCTGGCGAAACGATGCGATGCGCTCGCCGAGCGCATCGTGCTGCCGGCCTTCGCGATATCCCGCGAGGACTTTCTCAGCGCCCCGGTGCTCGCGCTCACGCGCACCCTTGATGATGAGACCCGCCTCTCGATCTCGCTCCTCTCGGCGCTGCTGCTTTTCGTGACCCGTTACGAGCGTGCCGGTGCGCACGGCGCGGTGCAGGACCCAACGCTGAAGGGGGTCTACCGGCTGCTCAGCACCGGGGGGCTGCTGCGCCCCGATCTGCCGTTCGAGGCCCGGGCGGCCGAGAGTGAGGTCCCGCTCGCGGTGTTCGTGCGAGTGCGCGAGATCGCCCGCGGGGGCGCTTGCGATGCCGAGTCGATCGCACGCCAGGTCGAGTGGGGACAGATTGAGCAGCGCATGCACGAGGCGATTGCGCTGCGCGATGATCAGCGCGCAATGGTGGTCTCGATCATCCGCTGCGTGCTCGAGCGATGCGTCAGCGGTGGGGCCTGGGCGCACGAGGGCGCCCAGGAGCGGCGAACGGCGGTTGCGGCACCTCCCTTGTCCGCTTAGGTCGCACTCGGCTCTCAGGGTAAATAAACCGCGGCGGGCCATTGAACAATAGCCTCGGAGGTTTCTCGGTAACTTGTTTGCCCTCGGGCAGCGGTATAAAATATAAAAACTGGATTCAGGCGCGAGGACTCGCGCAAGGGTTGGACGCTGTGCTGCTGCTGATCGATCAGGACAACGTGCTCGCGGATTTCACCCGGGTGATCTACACGGAAATGTGCGCCAGGGGCCACAGGGGACAGGCTATCCCGCCGGCGAAGCAGACCAGCTACCCACTCGAGGACCACTATCCCCCAGAGCTTCTCGGGGAGCTGAAGTCGATCTACACCGCCGAGGGCTTCTTTCGCAGCCTGCCGCCGATCGAGGGGGCGATCCAGGCGGTGAAGGAGATGGTGAGCGAGGGGATCGACGTGCGCATCTGCACATTCCCGATCCAGGCGTATCGCAACTGCGTCGGGGAGAAGTATGAGTGGGTCGAGCGGCACCTCGGGTCCGCGTACACGACCCGGATGATTCTGACGCGCGATAAAACCATCATCGCCGGCGACGTGTTGATCGATGACAACCCGGATATCAGCGGCTCACGAACGCCGTCATGGAAGCATATCGTGTTCGATCAGCCGTACAATCGCGCCGTCGCGGGGCCGCGGCTTCAAAGCTTGGCGAACTGGCGTGCTGTGCTCGAGCCGATGTATGCGAACCGGCGGTATAGTGCCGGATCGGCCCGGGAGATCATCGGGGCTGGATTCTGAAATGCAGCGTGTTGGGCGCTACTGCCGGTCGGCGCGGCGTGCGGTCTTTTGATGGTGTCGGTGGTATCCAGAGGAGCCTAGATGTTCTTTCTCCTATTTCCCATTGTACTAGGGGTCATCCTTTTTTCGATTGTCGAGCAACATCGAAAAAAGCAGCGGATGAGGGAGCAGGACTACGACTGGTACAAATCAGCACACCCTGATCTGGTCACCGAGCGGGGCGTGAAGTGCGCGTGTTGTGGGAATTCGCGCATCAACGCACGAGCTCTCATGCGGCACACTTACATGAGGGAGCACTACTGCGTTCAATGTGGTACAACGTTGTATTACTCCCCAGAGGGCTGACCTCACGCATCCCGCACACGGTGGCACGGCGGGATGTCTCCGTGCCCAACTGAGCGGCGCGGTCGTAGTCGAGACGGCACGAGACCAACGGTCTCGGAATTCACGCGCTACCGCAGCAGCGGATGGGCGGTTTTGTAGAAGCTGGGCACGGCTTCGCGGAGTACTTCGAGCCCGTTGTAGTGGCAGCGGGCGAAGTAGGTGTACCCGGTGAGTTCGTTCTCCGCGCGCCCCGTCTTGCCGGCAAAGCCGAAGTAGTCATTACCTGAGAAGAACGCGACGCTCTCGTGCGGGTAGAACGTAATGAGATCGGCGTCCGTGGGGCCGATTGAGGCTCCGGTGTGTATCAGCGTGATCGCGAACTCGTTGAGCCAGCCGAGCATGCGCATATCCAATGTGTTCGGTCCACCGAGCTTCTGTGGCCATTCATAGGTCACTTGGGCCCTTCCGTCTGACTGGAGGGTGATGACTGACTTTGCGAACCCGTCGCGATGGGGTGGGTATAGCTTTGGGTTCGGGATGCGCCGGTGCGAGTCGATCGCGGCAAGCCGATCTTTCAAGTCGACGCCGTAGATGATGCCGACGCCCCTTGCAGGCCCAC
Source organism: Pseudomonadota bacterium (assembly GCA_021817875.1). Next base: position 420 of record JAKAFQ010000425.1, on the reverse strand, counting down.
AGGTAATGGTGAGCACGGTGCGGCTGGCGTGCGCGGCCGGCATGCCCACGAGGCCCCCGATCATTGCGGCGGCGATAAAAACGCGCTGATGCATAGAGCCCCTCTGCTGCCCATCGGATTCTTCTGGCCCGGTTCCTATAGGGGAGGCAGGTCCCTACTGAAACAAGGTATTGCATGCGACAGTATCTCGATACTTTACGCCTCGTGCTCGATGAGGGCACGTGGCTCGAAAGCCGCACCGGCATCCGGCGGATCAGCTTCCCCGGGGTGTCCATGCGGTTCGACCTGGCGAAGGGCTTTCCGGCGGTCACGACCCGCAAGCTCGCCTTCAAATCGGCGATCGGAGAGCTCTGTGCGTTCCTTCGGGGCGCAACATCGGCGGCGCAGTTCCGGGCGATGGGCTCCTCGGTGTGGGACCAG
>JAKAFQ010000424.1 GCA_021817875.1 Pseudomonadota bacterium | reverse complement strand
CCCGTACCTCATCAACAACTCCTACCGGGTCGAGTACGTGGACGATGCGGTGGTGAACCCGGACCAGGCCGAGATGGCCCTGATCGAGTTTCCGACGACGCCGCTCACCTCGAGCGATGTGGCGCTCGCGGCCTCGCCCGCGGTGGGGATGCGCCAGGACCTGAAACTGAACGACATGCGCAACGGCGGCTGGGCCCCCCGGAACCCGATGCTGCTGTGCGGCGGAGCCCAGGATCCGACGGTGTACTTCCAGAACACCGAGATCATGGCCGCGGAGTGGAGCGCGTACGTCTCGGGCGGGCTGGTGAGCGTGCTCGACCTCAATGCCGCCCCCCCGAGCGGCCCGTATGCCGCCCTGCAGGGCGCCTTCCAGGCGACCTACGCCGGGCTGGTGAGCGCCGAGGGCCAGAGCGCCGCCATCGCGGCCTATCACTCGACCGAGGCGCCGTTCTGCATGGAGGCGGCCCGGCTCTTCTTCGCCAACGTTCCGTAAGCGCGGCGGGAGACGATCATGCACCAGAAAGTCATGACTTGGGCGCTCGGGACCGCGCTGGCGCTGGCGGCCTGCGGGGCGCGGGCGGGCAACGCCCTGCCCAATGACATCCGGGTGGGCGGCTACTTCGTTCACTACGACAGCACCGCGAGCGACATCACCGGTCCCTACACCGTTCCCGGGCTCAACACGAGCATCGGCAGCGTCACGACGCTCTACCTGGGATACGTGCGCACGCTCTCGAGTCATTTCGCGCTCGAGTTCGCGCTCGGCTATCCGCCGGTGACCTATGCCACCGGCAAGGGGCCGGCGAGTGTCGGCTCGGTGCCCTACAACGGCAAGAAGATCGCCAGCCTGCGCTGGGTCTCCCCGACGCTGCTGCTCGAGTATCACTTCTTCAGCCCCCGGGCGCGCTGGCGGCCGTTCGTCGGCATCGGGGTGAACTACACCAAGTTCGTCGACCGGCAGATCACGGTCGGCGGCGCGGCGGTGAGCGGCGGACCGACCTCGATCTCGCTGCCGGTCTCGGTCGGACCGGCCGTGACGGCGGGGGTCACCTATCACTGGACCGAGCGCTGGCACTTCACGGTCTCGTACTCGGTGGCTCAGGTCAACAGCCGGCTCACCACCGATACCGCGGGGATCCTGCGCTCCTCCGAGGTGCACTTCTGGCCCAACGCGGTGGTGGCGTCCGTGGGGTATTCGTTCGCGCTGTGAGCCGGCGGAACTTCCGCGGGTCGGCCGGGTCTGTCAGCGGAGCCGCGCAGGAGGCGCGGCCCGCATCACCGCGGACGCGCCCCATCCGGGGCGCGGGGCGGGGGTGAGGGGATCGACGGGGCCTCTCCGGGCGGACCGGGGCAGGCACGGCGGGCACAGGGCCCGCCGGATCGGCGGCTGTTTCAGCCTCGTGTCCACTGAGCGCGCCGCGCGCCGCGCGCTCGGCTCGTCGCACGCGTTTCGGACGGAACATTGGACCGGGTCCGGATGGAGGGTACCATCGGACCGGCCTGCGGCCCCAGCGAGCTCGAAGTGAAGTGACCGGCCGGCGTATCGCATCCCGTGTTTCCTCTGCGCGCCGCGGCGGCCCGCCGCGGGGCGCGCCGCCGTGGGCCGCCATCCTCGCGCTGTGCGCCTTCGCGCTGCGGGGGCTGATTCCATTCGGTTTCGAGCCGGCCGACGGCGCGCTCTCGCTCGTCCTGTGCCCGGCAGGCTTCCCCGCGCACTTCTTCTCGCACGGCCGGGCGGCGCCCACCGGGCACGCCGGCGGCGGCACGCGCGATGCGCACTGTCTGTTCTGCAACGCCAGCCCGCCGGCGCCGGGGTTTGCGCTGCCTGTCCTCGCCGGCGCCTCGCCGGTCGCCCTCGGCCTCGTTCCGCTCCTCCAGTCCTCCCCGCAGCCGGTGCGCCTCGCGCACGGGCCTCAGGCTCGCGCCCCGCCGCACCTCCTCTGAGCCTTGCGTCCGCTGACCCGCACGCAGCCGCGGCTGTGCGGGCCGGCGGGGTCTGTCCGGAAGATTGCGCGGGGCCGCCTCGGGCGGGCCCGGAGGATTGAGGTATGTCCGATCACGATCGCGGCGCGGGCGAGGCCCGCCGCCGCTCTGTGCGCCGTTCCGGCGCTCTCAGTCTCGCCCTGGCGGTGCTCGCCGGTTGGGGTCTCCTGCCCGCCCGCAGCTGGGCGGGCGCCTTCGGCAGTGTGCGGGTCACCGTAGAGGACGGCCACGGCCGGCCGCTCGCCGGGGCGCGGGTCGCGCTGCGCTCGGCGGCCTCGGGCAGGCTGCTCACGGGGCGCACCGATGCGCACGGCGCGTTCGCCTTCCCCACGGTGTCGATCGGCCAGTACCGGCTCACGGTGAGCCGGCACGGCTATGCGCCGCAGAGCGAGCCGCTCACGGTGCAGTCCGGGTACTTCCCCGCGCCGCGGTTTCAGCTGCTGCGCCGCTCGGGGCTCACGCGCATCACCATCCGCGGCCACCGCCAGCCGATCGTCGCCTCGGTGACCCCGATCACGCTCGTCAGCCAGCAGGACATCGAGGCCACCCCCGGCGCGATCAACGCCAACAGCCTCGCCATGATCACCGACTACGTGCCGGGCGCCTACGAAGCCCACGACATGCTGCACATCCGCGGCGGTCACCAGACGAGCTGGCTGATCGACGGCATCGAGATCCCGAACACCAACATCGCGGAGAACCTCGGACCGGCGGTCGACCCGCAGGACATCCAGACGCTCGGCATCGAGCAGGGCGGCTACAATGCCAGCGAGGGAGATCGCACCTACGGGATCTTCAACGTCATCCCGAAGACCGGCTTCGGCCGCAAACGCCAGGCGGTGCTCGGGCTCACCGCCGGGAATTTCGGCCAGACCGATGATTACCTGAGCGTCGCCAGCCATTCGGGGCATTTCGCCTACTACGCGAGCCTCGAGGGCAACCGCAGCGCTCTCGGCCTGCAGACCCCCGAGGCGCAGGTGGTGCACGACCGCACGCACGGCTACGGCGTGTTCACCAACCTGCAGTACGTCCCGAGCGCGAACGACGAGCTGCGGTTCGTCGCGCAGCTGCGCCAGGACCAGTACCAGATCCCGAACTGCACCGCCGGCTCGCAGGCGATCCTCGCCGACCCGCAGTGCGTCGGCCAGCTCGGCGATACGCAGAAGGAGCAGGACAACTACGCGCTGCTCTCCTGGGTGCACACCTTCAACCGCGACCTGGTGCTCACCAGCTCGCTGATGTATCACTTCGAGAGCGCGGCCTACGACGGTGGCGCGCGCGACTTCCCCTCGATCACCACCTTCCACCACAGCTCGCAGTACGAGGGCGGCGAGGAGAGTCTGCGCCTGCACTTCAGCCACAATCACCTGGACGTGGGCGTGTACGGCTTCGCGCAGCAGGATCACGCCGACTTCAACCTCGCCTTCAGCAACGGCGCGGCGCCGCTGAGTGAGCTCGAGAACCCGACCGGGGGACTGCTCGATGCCTGGGTGCAGGACACCTACGCGCTCTCGCACTGGGTGCACCTGTCGGCGGGCGTGCGCTACTCGCACTTCCGGGGCCTGGTCACCGAGAGCGCCACCGATCCGCGCTACGGCATGACCGTGCGCGTGCCGAAGCTCGACTGGGTGTTCAGCGCCTTCTACGGCAAGTACTACCAGGCGCCGCCGCTCGAGTCGCTGTCCGGCCCGCTGGTGAACTATGCCTCGGCGAACAACAGCCGCTTTCTGCCGCTGCGCGGGGAGCGCGACCGGGAACGGCAGTTCGGCGTGACCATTCCGCTCGCCGGCTGGACCGTTCACGCGGACTACTTCGTCACCCAGTCGCACAACTTCTTCGATCACAACCCGATCGGAGAGTCCAACATCTACCTGCCCATCACGGATCAGGGGGCGCTGATCCGCGGCCGCGAGCTGACGCTGCGCTCGCCGGCGTTCTGGCGCTACGGCCAGGTGCACCTCGCCTACTCCAACCAGACCGCGCAGTGCTTCGGGGCGATCAGCGGTGGGCTGGTGGTGCCCGGCACCGCCTGCGGGAATTACGTGGCGCTCGATCACGACCAGCGCAATACGCTCAGCGTCGGCTACAACCTCGATCTGCCGCGCGGGTATTTCCTCGGCACCAACCTCTCGGTCGATTCGGGCCTCGCGAACGGCCTCGGCATCCCGCCCACCTACCAGCCGAGCCACCTGCCGAGCTACGCGATCCTCGATCTCACCGTCGGGCGCAACTTCAGCCGCAACCTGCAGCTGTCGGTCACGGGCCTGAACCTCACCAACCGCCACCTGCTCACCGACAACAGCCTGACCTTCGGGGGCGTGCACTGGAACAATCCGCTGCAGGTCTACGCCGAGCTGCGCTACCGGT
>JAKAFQ010000423.1 GCA_021817875.1 Pseudomonadota bacterium | reverse complement strand
GGTGCGCACGGCCGTTTCGTTCCGATGCGGACCGTTCGAGCCCGACTATCACGCGCTCGCCACCGAGAGCACAATCGTCCTGCCGTGGGATCGCGAGATCTTGCTCAACGGCGAACTGCAGCCGAACCCGAAGTACGAGGCGGTCTATCTGGATGATCCAGGCGGATACTAGAAACAAAAGTTTGCCACAGTGCACGTGCGAACTACTTTTCGTGTGATGGCTGCTCGCTGTCATTCCGTGCGCCGGAGCGCGGCGAGGCGAGCGTACGCCGACAATGAGGTCGGCGATGCCGCCGCTCGGTCAAGCATCGCAACGAGCCGAGATCGGCAACGGTTGTGGTGCGGCCACCTGACATAGCACAGGCGCGCAACGGAACAGCGGAGACGCGCGGCGCCGATCACCCCGCGGAGAGCAGACCATGCCATTGACGACATTCAATCCGAGGTCGGTCGCTGCGTGCAGGACCACGGCGCGCTGGACGGGACTGATAACCGCGGCGACCGGTTTGCTGACGCTCGTCGGCTGGTGGATGGACGTCACCCAATTGCGCTCCTGGCTTCCCGTCTGGGCACCCATGAAGCCGGACACGGCGCTCGCCGTCGTCGTCGCCGGTTTGACACTTTGGTCTCTTGCCCGGACAGGCGATGGCGCCCTGCAGTCCGGACGCTGGTGGCGCGTCACGGCGGCGTCGGTGACTGCGTTCCTGGGCGTGCTTGGCCTTGCTCAGTATTTGATCGGCGCACCAACAACCATCGGCGGCTGGCTCTCCGGGGCATGGGCTGGCACAGGTGCCCCGGCGCCGGACCGCATGTCCGTGCTTGCCGCCGTGGACTTGGTGCTACTCGGTACGTCGCTGGCGACGGTTGCACTGTCGTCGCGCCGCTGGCTCTCATGGATGTCGCAATCGCTCGCGTTGTTAGCCGGCTTTGGCGCCTTCGTTGCCGTGACGGGCTACTTCTACGGTCCGGAGAACCTCGGGCGCGCCGAGTATTTCGCGAGCACGGCGGTGCACACGGCGTGGGCGTTGATGATGCTCAGCGTGGGGGCGCTCTGCGTCAGGCCGGAGCAGGGGTTCGTGGCGCTCCTGAACGTGGACAGCGTTGGCGGTATGCACCTTCGCCGGCTGTTGCTTCCGGTTGCCGTCACCCCGGTGGTGCTGAACTGGGTGGAGCTCGAACTAGAGCGTCGCGGCGTCTTCCCGCCGACCTTTGGCTGGATGCTCGATTCGGCGGTGACGGCCCTCGCGCTGGCCGTGCTGGTCTGGTTGGGCGCCCGCGTAGTTCACCAGAAGGATGTCGTGCAGCAGATGACGCGAGAGGAACTGCAGTTCAGCGAGGAACGTTATCGCCAGCTCGTGGAGAGTTCGCCGCTCGCCGTCATCGTCAAGGATGAGGAGGGCATCGTGTTCGCCAATCCCGCGGCGGCGGCTTTGGTTGGCCTGCCCGACGTCGAGGGCTTGATGGACAAGTCGCCCTTCGCGTTCGTGCACCCCGACTCGCGACCGGCGTACCGGGCGGGCATCTGCCGGGTGCTGCGCGACGGCAAGCCACTGCTGCACATGGACCAGCGCCTCCAGCGCCTGGACGGCGCCGAGGTCGATATTGAGTACTCAGCCACTCTCGTGGAGTACCACGGCCGCCGCCTGGCCCAGGTGGTTGCCAAGGACACGACAGAGAGGCGGAGAGCGGAGCGCAGCCTGCGGGCGTCGGTTGAGCGCATGCAGCTTGTCGCGCGCGCCACCGGCGACGCCCTCTGGGACTGGGACGTGCTGGCCGACTCTACGTGGTGGAGCGACACCTTCTACGAGAAGTTCGGCTATGCGCCCGGTACCACGCCGACATTCGAGGCCTGGCTTGACCACGTGCATCCAGAGGACCGCGACCGGGCGACCACGGAGTTTCGCACCGCCGTTGAGGCGTGCGTGCAAGCGTGGTCGAGTGAGTACCGGTTTCGTCGCGCGGATGGTTCATACGGCGTCATTTTCGATCGCGCGCATGGAATTCTCGACGGGTCTGGTCGACTCGTCCGCATTGTGGGATCGATGGTGGACATCACCGACCTGCGGCACGTGGAAGAACAGGCGCGATTGCTCTCGCACGCCGTCGAGAGTTCCAACGATCTCATCTCGATTACCGACCTCGAGGCGAGGTTCCTGTTTGTCAACCGGGCATTCCTGGAGGCCTACGGTCTCAGCCGGGACGAGGTCATCGGGCAGACACCCGCCATGCTCGCCCTCGACCCGTCGCGCACGCCGCCGACTCACGAGATCATCCGCGGGAGCGTGCTGACTGGGCAGTGGAGCGGCGAACTCATGAACCGCCGCAAGGACGGGAGCGTCTTCCCGATTCAGCTCAATGCGTCGTGCGTGCGCGACGCGACTGGACAGGTGGTTGCCTTGATGGGTGTCGCGCAGGACATCACCAAACGCAAAGAGGCGGAACATGCGTTGCGCGAGAGCGAGGCCAAACTTCGCGCCACGTTCGAGCAGGCGGCGCTCGGCATTTGTCTGACCGACCTCGACGGGCGTTTTCTGCGCGTCAATGAGCGCCTGTGCAAGATTACGGGCTTCTCTGCGCCGGACCTGCTGACGCGCTCGTTCCAGCAGATCACGCACCCCGACGATCTCGCGCTAGATATCGACAACGAACGCCGCGTTATCGCGGGTGAAGTCGACTCGTACACCATGGAGAAGCGCTACCTCCGCGACGGTGGCGACCCTATCTGGGTGCGCTTGACGTCGTCATTGGTACGGAGCAGCGAGGGAGAGCCCGAGTACTTTGTGTCGGTCGTCGAGGACATTTCGCCGCAGCGGCAACTGGAGGCGCAGCTGCTTCAGTCGCAGAAGATGGAGGCCGTCGGTCGGCTAGCCGGCGGAGTCGCACACGATTTCAACAACATCCTGACGGTCATCCAGGGGCACCTCGGTTTGCTTGCGCTTAACCCCTCGCTCGAGCCACCCGTCAGTGAGTCCTACGACGAAATCGGCAAGGCGGTGCGTCGGGCGACTGACCTGACGCGGCAACTGCTCCGGTTCAGTCGCCGCGAGATTCTCCAGCCGCGGCAGATTGACCTGAACGAAGTGGTGGCGAAGCTGGCCAAGATGCTCCAGCGGCTAATCGGCGAGGATGTGATGCTGTCGCTCGAACTCACCGAAGACGCGCTCTCCGTCCGCGCGGACTCCGGCATGATCGAGCAGGTGCTCATGAACCTCGCGGTCAACGCCCGCGATGCGATGCCCCGCGGCGGCTCATTACACATTGTAACCTATGAGCGCGCGCTCGATGAGCCAACGGCAGAACGTGACGAGGTCTCGGCGGGCCGATACGCCTGCCTCCGCGTGAGCGACACCGGCGGCGGTATCCCGGCTGACGTGCTGCCGCACATCTTCGAACCGTTCTTCACCACCAAGGAAGCCGGTCGCGGCACCGGCTTGGGGCTCGCCACCGTATTCGGCATCGTCCGCCAGCATGGCGGCACGGTGAAAGTGGTGAGCGACGCCGGACAGGGCGCCACGTTCGAGATCTGTCTGCCGCTCAGCTTGGAATCCGACGCAACGCCAGACCTTCAGTCTGGCCTGGCCGCATTGCCCGCCACGGCGGGGCGTGGAGGTGGTGAATGCGTGTTGCTGGCAGAGGATGATGCGGGCGTGCGTCGGGTGGCCCAAGCCGCCCTCGAGCGCCAGGGATACCGCGTGCTGACCGCGACCGACGGCGATGATGCCTGGCACCAGTGGACGACGGAGCAGCGACCCATCGACCTGCTCATCACGGACCTCGTGATGCCCGGTGCCCTCAATGGAACAGCTCTCGCCGCCAAGTTGCGCGAGGCTAAGCCCACGCTGAAGGTCATCTTCACCAGCGGCTACAGTGCCGAGTTCGCCGGACAACCGATCTCACTTGCGGAGGGACAGGCCTACTTGGCCAAGCCTTTTGACCTCACGCGCCTGCTCGCCCTGACCGCTGAGATGTTGCGCGGCGACATCGCGGCATCGTAGCGGTCACAGTCGCGCCGGCGCCTCCGGCAACGCGCGAGCGGGCGGACTACGCCAGCTCCCCCACCGCCGCCTCGTACCCCACGCCTTCGGACATCCGCTGGTAGATCTGCCCGATCACCTCGGCGCTGCCCAGCAGGAACCGGCAGCGCGGCGCCCCGTTCGACCGGCATTCCACCTCGTAGCACGCCAGCGGCGCATCGGCCAGCTTGCCGAAAAAGTCGGCGAGCAGCCCCATCGAGTAGTAGCACGCGGGGAAGCCGATGTTCAGCGCAGGGTCGGCCTCCGCCCAGTCGGTGGAGTCGAGGGTGATCACGACATCGTTCAGCGTGCCGACCTCCAACGAGCCCCATCCGGTGTCG
>JAKAFQ010000422.1 GCA_021817875.1 Pseudomonadota bacterium | reverse complement strand
AATCGAGTCCCCAGACAAGGCCTGCTTGACGAGCCCTGCACGTTCTCGACAGGACAGCGAGCAGTACTTCTCCCACAGCCATCGCTGGGCGGCGACGGCCGACAGCCGCCGAAGCTCCGGGAACCGCTCGACCAGCGGCTCGGAGAAAGGCCGCTCAAGTGGCTCATTGAAGAATCCGGTCGAGAGTGTCTCCGTAAGCATCTGTTCCTCGAGTTCGAAGAACGGTACGTCCAGCTTCTCTTCCCCTTTACCGACCGAGCGCGCATACGCATTTAGAAACATATGTACTCGGCCGGTCCTATTGGTGGCCACACCCAGGCCGCTCACGTCCGGCACGATCGTGCTCATCCTGGGGTGCAGGGCCATGTGCCACTGGGTCTGGGCAACGTAGGAGCCGCCACAGGACCCGAGAAACCCGTCGCACCATGGTTGCCGGCTCGCCCAATCTACAAAGTCGTAGCCGTCCTCCGGCTCGTACAGGTAGTAGTCCCAGCTGTCCGGCTCACTCCTTCCCGTGCCACGGCAATCCTGGCACGCCACTGCATAGCCGCGCCGAGCGAGACCAAATAGGACCCCGACAAGCACGTCGGAATCCCGCAGATAGGGAGTACGGATCAGCACCGAAGGTGCAGGCAGCTCAGGCGGAAGGTAAAGATCGGTCGCGAGCTTGGTCCCATCGCGCATCGCAACCGCCACGGTCTCGACGCGGATATCCCCGACCTGGAATCGCGGTGGCGAGATGAGCACACTGCGCTTGAGGATACGCGCAAGCTCGGGGGCAATATCGATGAGCCTAGGAGTTGACTGCCCGTTCACCGCTACGGACTCGCGCTTTCCAGCGGGCATGGGGAACCGGTAGCACCGATTGCCAGGGCCAACGCGGCACTCAGAACGGTCGCAGACGCACTGACTGCGATCGCCATGTCATAGTTGCCGGACCGGTCGACCAGCAACCCGGTCAGCATTGGGGCGAGCGATCCTGCTACGCCCGAAGCGGCAAATTGCGCCCCGAGTATCGTTCCGAGGTGGCGCGATCCGAAACGTTCCACGAGCACGGCCGGAATCAGCTGCGAAAAGACGTTGCCGGAAGCCCCCCAGAGCAGAATGAACCCGACGAGACACACCGCTCCATAACGTGGCGCCGGTGCGCCATACAGAAACAGAGTCCCGGCGGCACTGATCAAGATTACGGCCGCCAGCACGCGACCGGGTGCAAACCTGTCGGCAAGAAGGCCGATCACGAGCGAGCCCGCTCCTGAGACCAGCCACGTGCCTCCAAAAGCAAGCGCCGAAGTGTGCGGCGAATAGCCGGCCCTGCCGAGGAGATCGACCACATCGTAATAGATTCCGAGCAGCCCGATGGTGAAGAGCATCCCACACAGCGCGGCGATCAGGAACCCGGAATTCAGCAGCTGCCGGAATACCTGTGATCCAGATGCCTCTGTGGTCACAGGAGCGGCGGCTCGAATCTCCATCGGACTCTCGTCCCCGCGCAGAGATAGCCAAATGACGGGGAGCAGCACCGCGGAAAGAGCCGCTAAGCGAGCCAACGCATGGCGCCAGCCCACAGCCTGAATCCAGGCAGCGACCACCGGCAGGAACACCACCGCACCCACGGACATTGCGCCCATGAAGATTCCCATCCCGAGGCCCTTCTGAGCCGGAACCGACCGTGTAATCACAACCGCGCTCGGCAGGCTGAACCCACTCACTCCCAGACCAATCAACCCGAAGCACGCCGCTAGCACGATCAAGGAATGAGACTCACTGGCGCATAGCAGACCGGCGGCAAAAACTGCGGCACCCAGGAGCAGGACGATCCGGGCGCCAAACCGATCGAGCGCCACTCCCACCACCGGATTGCTCGCGAGGTTCCCGATTGTATAGGTGGCTGCGAGCACCGAAATCCGTACGTTCGACCACCCGAGATCCTGCATCATGGGTCCAAAGACCGGCCCTACGACCGCAATGCAACCACCCCCGATCACGAAGCTGCAGACCCCAAGGCTTCCGACCGGTATCCACTGTCTTATCGCCTCCGTGTCGAACTGTCGCGCCATGCGCAGTAAAGGACGCACTCGCGTCGCTCTCAGAAGCTTTTGACCAGCGAGACTCCAACGGTACGCGGCTGAACGTAAAAGATGTTATACGCAGACTGGGCGTAATTGCCGCCGCCACCGACTATTCCGTGCGCATTGGAAACGTTGTTTACGAAAAGGTTCGCCACCCACGACTCGTCGCGCACGCCAAATCGAAGATCCGCCTCGGTGTATGCCGGAAAGTGTATACGGGGAACAGAGAGACTCAGCCTGAACTCCCCTTCCCGGGCTCCAACGTAATTCACACGCCCGCCGACGAAACCGACCCAATCGCGAACCAACGGCCACTCCTGATCCACTGAGAGGCTGCCTGAATAGGGCTCCGAGTAGGGCAATCGCTCTCCCGAATAGCCGAATGCGCTCGATTCAGGTGGCAGGTTCTGGGTAAGTCGTGCGTCGTTGAGCGATGCGTTAGCGGAAATTGTCAGCCCTCTGGCGGGCCGCGCCTGCATCGTAAATTCCAAACCCTGGCTCTTGGCGTTGCCGCCATTTGCGTTGTACCTGCCATTAGGCAGAGTCAAGACGATCTGAATCTGTCTCCAATCGATATAATAGGCTGACGCATCAAGCGTCAAAGCCCCATCAAAGAAACTTCCCTTGGTGCCAAGCTCCCAGTTGGTCGTTTTGTCCGGCGCATACTGGAGCGGCAGTTTGTAGACAACCGCACCAAGATTGGGCCCTCCGAGCCTATACCCCGAAGTCAGTCGAGCGTAAACCATGAAATTCCGAGAGATCTTGAATTCTGGCGTAAACAAATAGGTGAACGCGCTTCCTGAAGTGCGCTCCGTTGGATAGACCAAAGGAGACGGAAATCCATCGTATGCGGGAACGAGCGGTCCGCTATCCGTCTCGTTGGAGATCTGGCGGTTTTTACTCTCTCTTCCGCCGATCTGAAGATCCAGGCGATCGGTGATGTGGAACGTGACATCACCAAACAGGGCGTATTCGGTAAGGGTGCTTGGATAGTAATAGTCGATCAGCAACCCGGTCTGCGCTCCGGTTGCTGGATCAACGTTATTGCTTGGCAGGTCGATGGGCGAATTCTCGTGGGTGTAAAACGCCCCGGCCAGCCAGTCCAACGTGCGCCCCCCGCTCGAACTCAAGCGAAACTCTTGCGAGAGTTTTTCTGTTCGCGAGAAAAACGGGCCATCCGACGGCGTACCATAAAGCGACGTATAGTCGCTCACGTCGAGGTTCTTATTGTCGCCGTAGCCGGTGATTGAGGTGAAGTCGAGACTCCCGATCTTCGCCTTCACTGTTGCGCTGTAGAGCCTTATCGTCGTGTAGTATTGCTCCGTCCCACGCAGGCGAGCCTGCTGCTGATAGCCGTAAATCGGATGTAGATAGCCATTCGAATCCAGCGTCGCGTCGATTGCTGGAGTGCCGTCGCCGTAGGTGTTCTGCAGGAGCACGTCGAATTTGAACGAAAGCGCGTCGGACGGACGCCAGAGAGCGGAGATGAGTCCGCCGTAGACGTTCACGCGGTTGCTATTGTTTTGGTTGGTAAGCACATTGTCGATGTAGCCCGGATCGCGCCTGACAAAGCCACTCGCTCGGAACGCAAGGTTGCCGGTAAGCGGTACATTTATCATGCTGCGTAATGTGTAGCCCGACTCACCCTGATCAACATGATTGCCAAGAACCTCAACGCGACCGCTGAGTCGATCAGTTGTCGGGTCCAGCGTTACGAACTTCACCAGGCCGCCCAAGCTGTCGGCCCCATATAACGTCCCTTGAGGGCCCTTGAGCACCTCAATGCGCGCCAGGTCACCGGGGTCAATATCGGGAATCAATACACTGCCATTGCCGAGGGACGTACTTGATCCGAACGGCACGTCATCGATCATGATACCGACCGTGGGATTCGCCACCACTCCTGTTGTGACACCACGAATGGCGAGAGTCTGCCATCCGCCACCGTTGTTGGTTGTCAGACTCAAACCTGGAACCTGTGCGAAATAGTCCTGAATACGAGTCTGGCCGTTGGCGGAAAGCTCATCGGTATCCAATACGGAAACCGGCACAGGAACATCGAGCAGTCGTTGCGACTTCTTCTGCGCCGTCACTACGATTTCCTGTAGCGATTGAGCATCGGGATCGACGATCGACGATCGTAATGCCGATGCCGCGCCAATCGGATTCGCCCGATCAGGCGGAGGATCGCTCCCGAGCTGATGCGGGCTCGACCCCACGGCTCGCCCAGGAGTTGCAGTCGAACCGGTCCGAAATGGCTCGATCAGGATGCTATTCGCCGTCGCC
>JAKAFQ010000421.1 GCA_021817875.1 Pseudomonadota bacterium | reverse complement strand
CAGAAGAGTGTATTTCCGCCCTCGGCGGGTGGGAAGGGTATGAGCTATGCGGGTGGCGCCAGGAGCGCCGTGGCGAGAGCAGCTGGTGCGTGCTGAGGCTGCGGCGGGATCGCAACCGGCCGGCGTACTGCAGCGGATGCTGGCGCGAAGCGCCGGCACTGCACGACACGCAGTGGCGCACCGTGCGGGATCTGCCGATTTTCGAGCACGCCGTGGAGCTTGAGATCCCACGGGTCCGAGTAGCGTGCCGGCACTGCGGGCCGAAGCTCGAGCTGCTCGGGTGGCTTGATCCGTACGCCCGGGTGACGAAGCGTCTGGCCGAGAGCGTCTTGCGGTTGTGCGCGGTGATGTCGATCCGGCACGTGGCCGATTACTTCGGGCTGAACTGGAAGACGGTCAAGAACATCGACAAACGCTCGCTCGAGCGACGATTGGGGCCGGTGGACCTCAAGGGAGTCACGGTGATCGGGATGGACGAGTTCGCGATCCAGCGCGGGCACCGCTACGCCACGGTGGTCATCGAGCCTGCGCGCAAACGAGTCCTGTGGGTCGGGCGCGAGCGCTCTCGAGAGGGGATACGGCCATTCTTCACGTTGCTCGGCCCTGAGGGCTGTGCGGCGCTCAAGGCGGTGGTCATGGACATGAACGGCGCGTTCGAACAGGAGGTGCGCGCCCAGGCCCCGCAGGCGCAGATCGTCTACGACCTCTTCCACGTGGTCGCCAAGTACGGTCGGGAGGTCATCGACCGCGTGCGCGTCGATGAGGCCAATCGGCTGCGCGCCGATCGCACTGCACGGCGCCTGGTCAAAGGCAGCCGCTGGCTGCTGTTGCGCAATCGGGAGAACGTGACGCGCGAAGCCGATCAGGTGCGGCTGAGGGAGCTGCTCGCCGCCAATCGTGCGCTGATGATCACTTACGTACTCAAGGACGATCTGAAGGAGCTCTGGAGCTACCGCCACGAGGGCTATGCCCGGCGTTTCTGGAATGGCTGGTATCGTCGGGCCATGCGCAGCCGCATCGAACCACTGAAGGCTTTTGCACGGAAATTACGCGGCTACCTGCCGGGGCTGCTGGCGCACTGCCGCTATCCTCTGCACACCAGCGTGCTCGAGGGCATCAACAACAAGATCAAGGTCATCAAGCGCATGGCCTACGGGTTCCGTGATGACCAGTACTTCTTCCTCAAAATCCGCGCCGCGTTCCCCGGAATTGGGTGAAGAACCTTTTTTTTTTGGCTCTTCGTGAAATCGTGTGGGTAGGTTTTGCTCATTTTTTGATCAGAGCTCCGGAAGCATGCAGGTCAGGACCTTCAGCTTGAGGTATTCCTCGTCATGCAGACCGTAGGCCCGCCGCTGGATGACACGGATCTTGTTGTTCAATCCCTCGACGAACCCGAGGGAGACCTTGTTGCGCGGATCGCAGTAGGCGGCGATGCCGTCCCAGTGCCGCTCGATCATCTCGGCGAACTTCTCGTAGGATTTGAGCCGTTGCCATTTCAGCTGCGCCCGCCAGTTCTCGAAGAACTTCCGCGCCCACTTCTCGCTGCGATAGTCCCACATCTGCCCGAAGGATTCCTTCAGCAGGTAGGCGGTGTTGAGCCGTTTGTTCGCGCTGAGCAGTCGCTTGAGGTTCTTGCGCGCCGAGCCCTCGAGGTTGTGCGGATGAGCGAGCAAGGCGTACTTCTGGCCCTTGATGAACGCGCGGCCTTTGCCGCTGAGCCGCGCGTATTCCTGCTTGCGCACCTTGTCGAGCGCATCGCCGAGGTGACGCAGGACATGGAACTTGTCGAACAGGATCGCCGCCTGTGGAGCGTGCCGGGTGGTCGAGTTGCGGAACGGCTTCCACATGTCCATCACCGCAAGACGCACCCTTCGGGCCTTCTTTTCCCCGAGAAACCGGTAGAACTCGTCCATGCTCTGCTCGGAGCGATCTTCCCCGCCGAACCAGATCGGCCGCTGCCGATGCAGGTCGCTGACCACAATGCGATAGACGTGACCCTTGCGGATGGAGATCTCGTCGATCCCCAGCGCCTGGGGACTGAGCTTGGGGGCGCGTTCGAGCTGCATCCGCATGTAGCGCACCTCCAGGCGCTTGACCGTCTGCCAATCGAGATTCATCTCCTTGGCGATGTCCTTGATCGTGCCGGTGCGGCAGCGGCGCCCGACATAGCGGGCAAAGCGCTCGGTGTGCAGCGCGTTCTCCAGCAGGAACTCCAGCCGCTCGCGCTTCACCTTCCCGCACCGACGGCAGTCGACCCGCCGCACTTCCAGGTCCAGGTAAATCCGGTACGGACCGCAGGGCAGATCCCGGACCCGTCGCCGCGTACGGTCGTACCAGCCTCGGTGAACCGTGCCACATGCGCCGCAGATCGTTTTTTTCCCCGACGAACCAGGGTGACCAACCGCGCGTGCGGATCACCGAACAGACCCTGCACAGTGGCTCTGGGACGAAAACCAGGGAAGGTGTATGCATCGACCAGACGACGCGGTTTGCGAGCTCTTGGCATCCGGCCATCATGCCAAATTTCGACCGCCAGAGCCCTCGGATCCTGAGATTTTAGGGGTATGCGCGTCATGGAGCCCCGTGTTCTACCCACACGGAATCACGAAGACCCTTTTTTTTATTACGTCGTCGTCTCCACGCTGCTCGCTACAGAGGGGCAGGTCACTAGGAGAAGACGGTATGACGCCGAGACGCAAGAAGATCAGGGCCCAAGCGGCCCAGAAGAACTGCCTCATCAGCCAGTCGGTTCGGGGCAAATTGAGTTGTGCCGAGAGGGCCGAGGGTCGCCCCCGTAATCTGCCGGGGTGTGTGCGCGGGCTGATCGGGAATATGGAGGCGCTCGGGATTGGCGATGAAACCCGGCAGGTCAACGGAGCTGCGGCGGTGGATCTGCTGAACCAGTATCTGCCGCTGCTGCGGGAGGAACTCGGGGATTCGCACGTATGAGCCGCAGTCGAAAGAAGCATCCGGTTGGCGCGAACACCAAGGCCGAAAGCGAGCGGCGTTTCAAGCAGACTGAGCATCAGCGCGAGCGCCATCACGTGCGTCAGCAGCTGCGTGCGAGTGTCGACGATGCCAATCCGCGGCTGCATGTGGCCCCGTTCGGGAACCCGCACTGCGGGCCGAAGGACGGCAAGGCGTACGATCGGCAGATGAGCGCGAAAGCGCTGCGAAAATAGCGGTGAAGGAGAGGGATATGGCCGAAGGCCAAGAGGTTGCGAAGCGAGCGCAGGTGCGCTTGGCCGCCGGGCGGATCGAGCTCGAGGTGCTCGAGGGGGATCGTACCCTCGCGAGTGCCGCGATGAGCCCCCCGCACGCGGTGAAACTGCAGGACGATCTGGGCAGCGCATTGCTCGAGGGAGTCTCGGGCAGTCGTTGGAAGTGCCCGAAGTGCGGAAGCACGCATGTGCAGGTTTCCCTACCCACCTGGTACCGGGAGACCTCCGACGGAACACTGATCATGGTCAATACCGACGGGGAGGCGAGCGTACAGTTCTGGTACTGCGAGGAGTGCGAGGAGTCGAGCTCTGGGGAGCCCGATCGCGCATAGCCCTACCACTTCGACGCCCGGCAATATTGCCGGGCGTTTCTCATTCCCCCAGCTTGCCGAGCGCCGGCGGCGCTGTGGTATCGTTGAAGGCTCCGCGCGCTTGCGCGCTGTCGACAAACGAGAATCTCATGGTCAAGAAAGCCACACCGCGCACTAAGTCTGAAATTCTGGCTCATATCGCCGAGGAGACAGGGCTGACGCGTAAGCAGGTTGCAGGGGTGTTCGATGGCCTGAACGGGATAATCAGCAAGAGCCTGAAGCGCGAAGGCCTGTTCACGGTTCCGGGGCTGGTGAAGCTGAAAGTGGTGAAGAAGCCGGCCACCAAGGCGCGCAAGGGTGTCAACCCCTTCACCGGCGAGACGATGATGTTCAAGGCAAAGCCGGCGTCGAAGAAAGTTAAGGCTCTGCCGCTGAAGAATTTGAAAGACATGGTGGGCTGACCCACCCCAAGGGGTGGGGCCGAGTACTTCTCGGCGTGGGGAGAAGGGCCGGATAGACTATCCTCGCCAGGGGAGTCGCCCCGACCATGCAAGAACCTGCGGCGCCGCGGATTGAGGAATTCGGGCTCACGAACGAGGACGTCGCGCGACTGTCCCGGCACGTGCTGCCCGAGCTCCACATGCACCCGCCGAGGGGTGCAAACCTGGCAGTGCGGTGGTTGAGCTACCCGCGGGCGGTGCTGATAGGCGCTGTGCCCGCGGGGCTCTACTCGCTTCACGTGATGCTTCCGGGCTGGAAGTTCAACACCGAGTCTGTCTTTTTTGCGCTGCTCATCACGGTGGTGTTCGCAATCCCTCTCGGGATGATCGCCGCCGCGATAGTTGAGGGGGTTCT